>CACKUZ010000004.1 GCA_902603475.1 uncultured Pelagibacteraceae bacterium | reverse complement strand
AAAAGAAATGTGTCTAAAATTATGAATTATATGAGAAGTGATAAGAAAAATAATTCAAATAATATTAACTTAATTTTAGTTAAAGATTTTGGAAAAATAATAATTGACTTTCAGATTAACCCTTCAAATTTAAAAAAATATTTATCTAGTAGTTTAAATTAATTTTATTTGTAACGAATGAATATATTTTTTTAATTCATCATCTAAAATTTTGTAAATAAACCTCGTTGAATGTAACTTGCTTTTATTCTTTAACTCATGAGACTCAATTGAAAGAACAATATGAAATTTTCCATCTTCGTTAGATTTGTGATTTTTGTGTAAGAATGACTTGTCCTCTATATAAACTTTTGAAATACAATCCTGCGACAAAATTTTTTTTTCTATAGTTTCAATTAGTTGATTAATGTTCATTTTATAAAGTATTATACACTATGAAAAATATTTGCGATTGGAATAATTGCTCTGAGGAAGGTCTTTTTAAAGCACCTAAAGAAAGAGACAATAGCAAAGATTATAGATTACTATGTTTAAACCATGTTAAAGAATTTAATAAAAATTGGAATTATTTTACAGGTATGAGTGATCAACAAATAATTGATTTTTTAAGGTCTGACATGACTTGGCACAAACCAACACAAAGTTTTAGTTCATCTGATAATTTCTTCAAAGTTCTTTGGAGTAATGCTTTAAAAGATGAGATGGATAAATTTAAATTTAATAATGATTTTAATAATATGAATAAATTTAAATTTAATAACAATGATTTAAAAGCCTTTAATATATTAGGGATTAGTGTTGGGTTAAAATGGGAAAAAGTTCAAGAAAAATTTAAAAAGCTTGTCAAAAAATTTCACCCTGATATGAATTCTGGAAATAAAAAATTTGAAGACAAGCTTAAAGTAATTACTTTAGCTTATACTCAATTAAAAAATACATATAAGGATAAAATTGACACCAAATATTAATCACACCCCTGACATTAAGTTATCTATTAAACAAACTTTTGGTATAGAAAGTGACATGGAAGTTGATGCATTTTCAAAATCAAGTGAGTATGTCCCAGAAATTGATAAAACTTACAAGTTCGACAAAGATACAACATTAGCTATTTTGTCAGGATTTTCTTTTAATAAAAGGGTTTTAATTCAAGGGTACCATGGAACTGGGAAATCAACGCATATTGAGCAAATTGCTGCAAGATTAAATTGGCCTTGCATAAGAATTAATCTTGATAGCCATGTTAGTAGAATTGACTTAATAGGAAAAGACTCAATCGTAATTAAAGATGGTAAACAAATCACTGAATTTAAAGAAGGAATACTACCTTGGTCAATTCAAAATCCTGTTGCCTTAGTTTTTGATGAATATGACGCTGGAAGACCAGATGTAATGTTCGTTATTCAGAGAGTACTTGAGTCAGAGGGTAGCTTTACTTTATTAGATAAAAATAAAGTTATTAAACAAAATAAATTTTTTAGGCTTTTTGCAACAACAAATACTGTGGGACTAGGTGATACAACTGGATTATATCACGGGACACAACAAATTAATCAGGGACAAATGGATAGATGGAATATTGTATCAACATTAAACTATCTTAGTTTAGATAAAGAAATGGAAATTATATTAGGTAAGAACAAAAATTTAAATAATCCTAAAGGTAAAGAACAAGTTTCAAACATGATAAAAGTAGCTTCACTTACAAGAAAAGGTTTTATGGCAGGTGATATATCTACAGTAATGAGTCCAAGAACAGTTTTGCATTGGGCAGAAAATTCTGAAATTTTTAAAGATATAGGATATGCATTTAGAGTAACATTTTTAAATAAATGTGATGATACTGAGAAAAATACTATTGCGGAATATTATCAAAGATGTTTTGGGGATGAACTGCCAGAATCAATGATTAATATTCAAATTTGATGAACAAAGAAGATAGTATTAAAGAAAAATTCAAACAAGCCCTTCAATCAACATACAAAGTAATTTCAGATGACTATAAAGTTGTCAAAAATAAAAAAAATAAGGAAAAAGTTTATGATATTGGAGATATTGATAATATTAATGATAAGAATCAATTTAAAAAACTAAGAGCTGAAACAGATTCTGAAGCTTTAAAAAGAAGATTTTCAAATAGGAAATTATTAGATAAAAACAATCCACAAAATCCCTCATGTAGAACACTTTACCAGCTTGCAGAAAAGGTAAGATATGAATTACTTGGTTCAGAGATGCTAAAAGGAGTTTCCAAAAATTTTAAAGAAAATTATAAAAATAGACTTCAACACATTAAACAAGAAAAAATTACAAAAAAAGAAGATACGAATATTCTTGATGCTTTTGAAATTTATATGACAAACAAATTTTTTAATGTCGAGTTATACCCAGAGAATAAAGAAATTCTTAAATTTTGGGAGAAAGATTTTAATAAGTCAATAGATAAACATTTGGAATTTTTAAACGAAAATCTAGAAAATCAAGAAGTTTATAATGCTAAGTTTTCTGAAATTTTAGAGAGTATGGATATATTTGAAAATGATGACACAACTGAAAAAGAAAATGAAGAAAATGATGATTCGCAAGATCAAAATAATTCTAATAATAATGAAGACAAAGATAATAATGACTCTAGTAAAACAAGCGAAGATGAAAATATAAGTCAGGGGATGGATAGTGAGGATGAAGTAAATGAGTTTAGACTTGAAGATCAACTTGGCAGTGAAAATAATGAAGAGGCAGAGGCAGAGAATATAATCCAAAAAAAAAATTTAAGTGTAAGCGATAAAGAGTATAAAATATTTACTACTGAATTTGATGAAGTCGCAAAAGCAGAAAATCTGGATACAGATGAGGAAATTCAAAAACTTAGAAAAAATTTAGACCAACAGCTAACAAGTTTTCAAGATTTAATTACTAAGCTTGCAAATAAATTACAGAGACAACTAATGGCAAAACAAAATCGATCATGGGAATTTGATTTAGAGGAGGGGTTGTTAGATAGTTCAAAGTTACCTAGAATCATAATTGATCCATATAATTCCTTATCATTTAAAAAAGAAAAAGATTTAGACTTTAAAGATACAATTGTTACTCTTTTAATTGATAACTCTGGGTCGATGAGAGGTAGACCGATAACAATAGCTGCAATATGTGCTGATATTTTATCCAGAACCTTAGAAAGATGTTCTGTTAAAGTTGAAATACTAGGGTTTACAACAAAAAATTGGAAAGGTGGTAAAAGTCGCCAAGAGTGGAATAGATTGGGAAAAACCAAAAATCCGGGAAGACTTAATGATTTAAGGCACATAATTTATAAAGGTGCAGACTCTCATTGGAGACAATCAAAAAAGAATTTGGGATTGATGCTAAAAGAGGGTTTATTAAAAGAAAATATAGATGGAGAAGCTATTACATGGGCTTTTAATAGATTAAAAAAAAGAAAAGAAGAAAGAAAAATCCTTATGGTTATTTCAGATGGAGCACCAGTCGATGACTCAACATTATCAGTTAATTCAGGAGATTTTTTGGAAAAAAATTTAAAAAAAATTGTTAAATATATCGAGAATAAAAGTGAAATAGAAATATTAGCTATAGGAATAGGTCATGATGTATCTCGATATTACAAAAAAGCTATTAAAATTTCAGATGTACAAGAGCTAGGGGATGTTATGATTGATCAATTAAGTGGCTTATTTGAAAATAAAAAACTTCACTAAATACTAATTAAATCTTTATTAGACCATTCTATTTTAATTTCAGCACCACCTCTAGTCTCTGAATTTCTAATTAAAAGTTTTGCCTTATTTTTTTCTAATAACGTTTTGCCTATAAATATTCCTAACCCCAATCCTGATCTAGACTCATTTTTAGATTGTAAGGATTTTATATAAGGATCACCAATTTTAGTTAATATATCTTTAGGAAATCCTTCTCCATCATCTTCGATTGATATCGAAGAGTTTTCACTATCACTTGTTATTGAAATATAGATATTATTTTTTGAAAATTTGTTAGCATTTCCAATAAAATTTCTAATTCCATATATTATTTCAATTGATTTTGAAATTTCAAAAGAGTTATAATTTTGTTCAATATTAATTATAAAATTTTTATTTGATATTTCTTTGAAAGAATTAACAATTTCTTTAATGTAATTGTTTAAAGTGATATCTTTGCCTATAAAATCATCTTCAACTATGGGATTTAAAGATAATTTTTTCAATATTTCATTACATCTATCCACTTGACTTACTAGTAATTCAATATCTTTTTTTAAATCTTTATTGTTTTTAAAATTATTATATAAGTCTTGAGAAATAATTTTAATTGTAGAGAGTGGAGTGCCTAAAGAATGAGCTGCTGCCGCAGCTTGTCCTCCTAAAGATACTAATTCATTCTCTTTTGAAATAACTTCCTGAATTTTATCTAATGCATCCTTTCTAATTTTTGACTCATTTCCAAATGTTAAAGCAAAAAAACTTAAGAAAATCAGAGCAATTATTAAAGCTAAAGGAACTGAATAATAATAGTAATTACTAAAAATATATTCATTTAATGGTGAAGGTAATTCTTGATGATAGAAAGTAAGTAAAGTAATTGATGAAATTGTCAAAATTATTAATAGGATATTTGTTCTAATGCTTAAGCTATTTGAAGCAAATATACTTGGTATTATTAAGAATATTGAGAATGGATTTATGGTCCCCCCGGTTAAATAAAGCAAAAAACTTAATTGTATAATGTCAAGGGTAAGAAAGGTTAAAGATATTTTTTCTTGTAACTGATTTTTTTTAAAAAAATAAAATAAGAAAATGTTGCTTAAAGCACCTACTAAAACGATAAAATTTGCCAGTAAAAAATTAAATTCAAATTTAAATAAAAATGCAACAACATTTATAGTAATAAATTGACCTATGACACCTATCCATCTTAAATTAACATATGTAATTTTATTTAAGTACAATGATTTGGAATTGCTACTTAACTCCATTAATTAAATATCTAAATTAACGACATTTATAGCATTGTCTACAATAAAATCTTTTCTAGAGGCAACATCGTTACCCATTAATGTTTGAATAAGGTTTTGATCTTTTTGAAGATTTTTTGAATATTGAACCTGAAGTAAATTTCTAGTCTCTGGATTTAAAGTAGTATTCCATAATTCTTCAGGATTCATTTCTCCGAGACCTTTAAATCGTTGAATATTTAATTTAGACTTCTCTAATTGAATAATTTTATCAAATTCTTTAGAATTTTTCTTAACTTTTTGTATATCCTTAGAATTTTTGATTATATAATTTTCAAGATCTTTTTCATCTTTTATATAAATACCTTTAGAGCCTTTATTAATTTTAAAAAGAGGTGGTTGTGCTAAATAGACATGACCTTTTTCTATTAATTTATTAAAAGGGATGTTGTTAAAAAAAGTTAAAAGTAGCGCTCTAATATGTGAACCATCAACATCTGCATCTGTCATAATTATAATTTTTCCATATCTTAAGTCCTCTAAGTCTATTTCTTCTGTTTTAGGATCTAATCCAAGGGCATTTATCAATGTAACAATTTCATTTGAAGAAATCATCTTTGATAGTGATTTTGTTCTTAGGTCACTTTGATTTCCATTTTTTTTAGACCCATTTATCTCAGTATAGGTATTTAAAATCTTTCCTCTTAATGGTAGTACTGCTTGATACTCTCGATTTCTTCCCTGTTTAGCTGATCCTCCAGCTGAGTCACCCTCAACAATAAATAATTCTGTTCCTTCCTGTTTTGAATTTTGACAATCTGCTAATTTTCCAGGTAACCCAGTGAGCTCTAAAGCCCCTTTTCTTCTTACGTTTTCTCTTGCTCTTTTAGCAACATCTCTTGCTACTGCAGCCTGAATTATTTTCGTTAAAATTATTTTAGAAACAGATGGGTTTTGGTCAAACCAAATTGATAACTTTTCATTTACAATACCTTCAACAATATTTCTTACTTCTGAAGAAACTAATTTGTCTTTTGTCTGTGAAGAAAATTTAGGATCTGGGATTTTTATAGAGAGAACACATGTCAAACCCTCTTTAACGTCATCCCCAGACAATAAAACTTTACTTTTTTTTAATAAATTTTGCTCTGAAGCATATTTATTTACAACTCTAGTTAATGCACTTCTAAAACCTAAAAGATGAGTTCCTCCATCTTTTTGATAAATATTATTAGTGTAGGGAAGCACATCCTCATTATATCCTGCATTCCATTTTAATGAACATTGAACATCAATATTACTCTTTATTCCCTCAATATAAATTGGCTTTCTAAACAAATCATTATCACTCTTATTTTTTAATTTTTCTCTTTTTTCATCTAAAAATTCAACAAATTCATTTATTCCACCCTCAAATTTAAATTCATGAGTCTTTATTTTTTTTTGGGTTAGATCATTAAGTATGATTTTAATTCCTTTATTTAAAAAGGCTAATTCGCGCATTCTTTTTTGAATAATTGAAAAACTAAATTTTGTAGATGAAAAAATATCTTTTGAAGGTAAAAAATTGATTTTTGTACCAGTATTCTTTGACTTGCCTGTTACTTTGAGTGGTATATTAGTTTCACCATTTATAAACTCGACAAAATGTTTTTTTCCATCTCTTTCAACATGTAATTCTAATTTTTGTGAAAGAGCATTAACCACTGAAACTCCTACACCATGCAAACCTCCTGAAACTTTATATGAATCGTGATCGAATTTACCACCAGCATGCAATTGTGTCATTATAACTTCTGCTGCAGATTTTTTTTCTTCTTTATGAAAGTCAACTGGTATTCCTCTTCCATCATCTTCAACTGTAATTGACCCATCAGAATTTATACTTACTTCAATTTTTTTACAATGACCTGCTAATGCTTCATCAATAGAATTATCGACAACTTCATAGACCATATGATGCAAACCAGTTCCATCATCTGTATCACCAATATACATACCAGGTCTTTTTCTTACGGCCTCAAGGCCTTTTAAAACTTTAATTGAGTCTGCTTGATAAGTATTTGTATTATTTTTTGTCATTAATTTTTATAAGAAAACAGTCTTTTATAACATTTTTAAAATTTTTTATAAAATATCTTATGAGTTTAAGCTCAAATTAGTAAGTTTTATCAATATAAATTGAGGATTTATTTTAAAAATTTTCTATAAATAGTTTTTTTAAAATAATCACTGTTTTTTCATTTAAAATTTATGGCGGAGAGAATGGGATTCGAACCCATGATAGAGTTTCCCCTATACACGCTTTCCAAGCGTGCGCCTTCAACCACTCGGCTTAAAAATATTGATAATTCTATCTAATTTTTTTTAGATTTTTAAAATTTGAAGCTGTTGGCGTCCAGTTGGAGTCAACGTAGAGTCACTTTTTTCTTAATTTTTTTCTTAACATAGCTCCAAGCTTAAAAAAATAATTATTAATTAAAAATTTTTTGTTTTGAAAGTCTTTTTTACTTAAAAATAAACGCAAAATAATTTCATACAATACTGAGAATACCCCCAAAAAAATAATTACGGTTCCTAGTATTATAAAAAACTCTACACCAAGATTTAAATATTCAATACCTTTAAAAAAAAAGTTAAATAATAAAATACCTATTATTAATAGAGCAATTAATTTAATTACAAAAGCTACTATTTCTAAAGTTGAACCTATAAAACCTTCAATAAAATTTGGAAAAAATGCTAATAATAAGATAATTATTATTATTACAAGTAAAAATTCAATCATTAAATTAAATTAAAAATAAATCGATAATCCAAATAATTGATCCATATACTGCAAATTCAATTATACCAACCAAAGGTATAGCCACAAAGTTGTCAGCAAATTCCAATCTTTTTGGTGTAATGATTTCTTTTTCAGGTTTTACTGTATTTGTTGTTATGTGACCCATTAGTAAACCAACAACGTAAAAATAAATAATTAAAAACCAGATATAATCATTATAGATTTTTCTTGCAATAAAATAGAAAAATAGCGAGAGTAATAAAGAAAGTATCCCATTTTTTATTCCATAGCCTTTCATTTTAAAATTTTTGATCTATCTTTTTTATTGGAAGATTTTTTTTTTTAATTTTCTGACATTCCATATTATCTAATATCTTACCTTTTTTATTAGTAAAATATGTTTTAGTTAATCCAGTTTCTCGATCTAATTCCCAAATAATTTCGAAAACATATTTTGCTTCTGGCATTTTTAAACTTGATACTTTGAGAGAACCTCCATCACTGAATGAATATGCATATCCTCTAGCTTTTATTATCTTTTTATTAATTTTAATAATTGGATATGATCTTTCAAATTTTTGGTTTAAGGAGTCCCAGTCCTGATAAAGTTTTTTTTGATTAAATGCTCTGTAATTAGTTTCATTAGTATCCATATCTTTACAGCTTAAATATGTTACTTGATCTGGCTTAAATTCAGTAAAATAGATTACAACAAATATAATTGAGATGAAGCCTAATAATAAATAGGTAGATATCTTCAAAGTTTTTTTAAAAAACCCTAACCATGTATCGTTATTTTGTTTTTTCATCAAAATTATTCCATTGCTATCATAATATTAAAAGCTTTTACATTTTTCGTATTCTTTTACAGCCTCAGCGCCAGTCAGTTTCAATCTTTCAACGCGGTCTCTACATGATGCTGACTCGTATGCTTGACCTAAAAATCCTAGTAAAACTAGAACAATGATTATCACTAAAAATTTTTTCATAAATTAACCTCTTAAACCTCCCCAGATAAAGCCTAATGCCATCCAGAAACCACCAAACCACATCACATAATCCCAACCAGATGGGTAAAAGCCACCCATAACGTAACCGATAAATGTAAATGGAAAACCAAAAAAGATCATTAGATAAGCCCAACCTGATCTATTATCCGATTTTAATTCTTGAATAGTTTTTATCAATTTTTTCATCGTGTTGACGTCCATATGGCGTCAAAACCGATCTTAACGTTAATTTGAATTTATTAAAACCTCTTAAAATGGCGGAGAGAATGGGATTCGAACCCATGATAGAGTTTCCCCTATACACGCTTTCCAAGCGTGCGCCTTCAACCACTCGGCCACCTCTCCTTAAAAAATTAATTTAATTAACAGCTTGAGAATAAATTAAATTAGCTAATTTATTATACCCCAATTCTGAGTAATGCAATCTGTTCAAACCTAGTGCAAAAATATCTTTAAAGCTTGAGGAATCAATAACATTTTTAAAATTAAGTAATTCGATATTCAAATTATCTGACATTTTTTCTAAAATTTGAAATTCTTTATCACATAATAAATTCTCATCGTTAAAACATTTATAATTTGGAAGATAAATTATCACTTTGTCTTTATTAATGAATTTTTGATCAAATATTTTAAATATTTTACTTATCAAATCTTCGTTTATCTTAATTTGTTTTTTTTTAAAAAATATTTTTTTTATATAATCATTAATAAATTTTAATTCAAAAAAAGACTCTTGATAAGAAAAATTTTTTCTTTTATTTTTATTTTTAGAAATGAATTTTTTTTGAATATTGTTTTTATCTTCTATATTATCAAAATAATTAAAACCTAAAAAGTCTTCTTTCAAATAATTTTTTAAGTAATTATTTGATGATTCCCAATTAAGATCAAAAAAATCATTTCTAAAGATTAACCAATAAACTCTTTCAAATTCAATCTTATTACTTATTTCAATCATTGATGCCAAAGAAATCATCGGTCCATTTGCTGCAATTCCAACTGAATAAGTATCAATATTCATGGATTTTAATACTTCATGAACTTCTTTAGATTTATCTACACAAAATCCATGTGCGAAAGAGTCTCCGGCGATTAATATATTATATTTAGATTTTACATCTTTGTTATTAAACCCATATTTATCTGTTTTGATCTCTTTCCATTCACCAAATTCGTTACATTGAACATAAATTGAATTTGTAATATTAGATAAAATTAATTCATTATTATTTTGCATTACCTCTCTAGGTGTTATCATTGGATATATCAAGTATGGACTATCTTCGACATACTCTAATTGTGATCTATCATCATATTTTAAATTAAGTTTTTCGATTTTTTTTTTTTTAAGATAATCGGGAGAATTTAAAATAAAATGAAAACCAGTTAAAAAATTAAGTGAATATAGAATTAAAAAAAAATTGATGAAAATAACATTAAATATTTTTTTATTTTTTTCATAAAATAAAAAACATAAAATTGAAAAAAAAATCAAAAACAATAGAACAAAAATTTTTATATACTTTTCTTGAAATATATATTGATCAATCTTTTTTAAAAAAATAATTAATGTTAAAGAGAAAACTAAAAGAAAAAAAAATTTCCAAAATTTCATTTAAAATTAAGTCTATATTTCATTTTTGAAATAACATAATGAGGTATCCTTAATACTATATATTTTTTTTTCTAGTGAAATCTCATTTATCAATTTAACTACATCCTTAGCAGAAGTTTTTCCTGGGACATAGTCATGCCATAGTATTATACCGTTTTTATTAATCATTTTGAATGCTTTTTGTGTATCACTTTTAACTACACTGTATGTATGACCACCATCAATAAAAATAAGATCAAAAAAATTCTTGTATCGATTTTCATCAAAGTCTAATGAATTTTGAAATATTACATCAATTTTCTTTTCATGTTCACTACCTGTAAATAAGAAATTTTTATAAATTGACTCATTTATTATATTTCTGAATGAAATTTTATTATCTAGATTGTTTTTTTCTATATTTCTGAGATTTTCAGGTTTTAAGGTGAGTGATATTATTTTTGCACTTTCCGGAGAATTCAAAGCCATGAGATAAGTGGTCTTTCCACTGCACGTACCAAATTCAAATATTGTGTTACTGACTTTACTTAAAGAAGAAATTATCCAAGCTTCATAATTTGAAGTCATTCCTACAATTTTGTTATTTGTGGGAATACAAAAATTTTTTACTATTACATCTTCTTTTGGTCCATACAAATTTTCATCAATTTTAGAATTAATGAAAATGTCATTTAGCTTTTCTAAATCAACAGATTGGATTTTTTTTTTATTTAATAAACCCTTTAAATTTTTTTTTTTAATTATTAATATAAGTAAAATATTTATAACTATTGAAATAAAAATTATTATTTTAATCATTTTTCTTTAGATATTTTCAGTACGCCTATAAATGCCTCTTGAGGTATTTCAACTTTTCCAAATTGTTTAGCTCTTGCTTTACCTTTTTTTTGCTTTTCGAGTAATTTTCTTTTTCTATCAGTAGCTCCACCACCGTGGATTTTTGTTAAAACATCTTTTTTAAAACCTTTGATTGTTTCTCTTGCAATTATCTTTCCACCAATTGCTGCCTGGATAGGTATCATAAAATTATGTCTAGGAATTAAATCCTTTAATTTCTCACAAACTTCTCTTCCCGTTTTTTGAGCAAAGTCTTTATGTATCATCATTGCTAAGGCATCTACTGGCTCGGTATTTACTAAAATACTCATTTTTACTAGGTCTCCCTCTCTATGACCAATTATTTCATAATCAAAACTAGCATATCCACTTGTCATCGATTTCAATCTATCATTGAAATCAAATACTATTTCATTTAGTGGCAATTCATAATTTACAACAGCTCTACTTCCAGAGTAACTTAAGTTAGTTTGAATTCCTCTTTTATCTTGGCATAATTTCATTATAGGACCAAGATATTGATCGGGAGTAATGATTGTGGCTTTAATCCAGGGTTCTTCGATAAATTTTATCAAAGATGGATCGGGTAAATTTGAGGGGTTTTGTAAATCTTTTATTTTCCCATTATTCATGTGAATTTTGTACACTACACCAGGTGTTGTTGTTAAAAGATTGATATCAAATTCTCTTTCAAGTCTTTCTGTTACAATCTCTAAATGCAATAAACCTAAAAAACCACATCTAAAACCTAATCCTAAAGCCGAGGAAGATTCTGCTTCAAACGAGAAACTAGAGTCATTTAACTTTAACTTGGCTAATCCATCTTTTAATTTTTGGTATTCAGAACTATCGACAGGAAACAGTCCACAAAAAACTACTGGTTTACTAGGCTTAAAACCAGGCAGTGACTGTGATAATGGTTTAGAGGCATCACAAATTGTATCTCCAACCTTTGTTTCTGATAAAACTTTTATACCTGTTGTTATAAAGCCAATCTCTCCCGAATTAAGCTCATCAATATCCTTTGGTTTAGGTGTAAAAACACCAACTTTTTCAATATAATATTCCTGATTTGTAGACATCATTTTAATTTTCATATTTTTTTTAATTTTCCCATCAATTACTCTGACTAAAATAACTACACCTAGATAGGTATCGTACCAACTGTCTACTAATAAGCATTTTAATTTTTGATCTTTTTCGCCTTTTGGTCCTGGCAATGATTGAATTATTTGTTCTAAAATATCATCAATACCTTCACCAGTTTTTCCAGAACATGGTACAGCACTAGTTGTATCGATCCCTATTACGTCTTCTATTTGCTTATTTGTTCTATCAATATCAGAAGCTGGCAAGTCAATTTTGTTTAATACTGGAATTATTTCATGGTTAATATCTAAAGCTTGATAAACGTTTGCTAATGTTTGTGCCTCTACACCTTGGGTACTATCCACAATTAATATTGAGCCTTCACATGCATATAAAGATCTACTTACCTCATAGCTAAAATCTACATGACCAGGTGTATCTATAATGTTTAAAATATAGTTTTTGCCATCTTTGGCTTTATAGTTTAATTTAACAGTTTGGGCTTTGATCGTTATGCCCCTTTCTCTTTCAATATCCATTGAATCAAGAACTTGGGCCTTCATTTCTCTATCCGTTAAACCACCACACCTATGTATAATTCTGTCTGCTATAGTTGATTTGCCATGGTCAATGTGAGCAATAATTGCAAAATTTCTTATATTATCAATTTCAGTAGACATTTAAGATCTAATTTTTGCGCCAGATTTAGTCTCTACTGTTGAAATAATTAACTTATTAATTTTTTCAAGATCAGTTTCTTCTAACGTCTTTTCAGATGATTGAATTGTTACATTTAGAGCTATCGATTTTTTATCATGAGGAATATTTTCCCCTTCATAAATATCAAAGATTTTAATAGACCTTATTAAATTTTTATCAATTGATGATATTATTTCTATTAAATCTTGCGCCTTGAAATTTTTATCTACTACAAATGCAAAGTCTCTTTCTGATTTTTGATAATCTGAGTACTCAAAATTTGGTTTAAGATCTTTAAGTTTTATTTTATTCTCCTTTAAATAATCCATATAAATTTCAAAACCAACTAGACTTTCAGTCTTAATATCAAGTTTGTTAATAATATTTGGATGGATTTCACCAAAATAAGCAACAGGGTCTATTTCATCCTTATCAAGATAAATAGAGCCAGATTTACCTGGATGATAATATGAAGGTGATTTTTCTCTTACAAAAAAACTTTGCTTGTCATATCCAGCTTCGACCAGTGTCTGAATTACATCCTTTTTTACGTCAAAAATATCTACTGTCCTGTCTTTTTCGTTCCAGTTTAATCTTGATACTTTCCCTGATTTAATTGCTCCTATTACTGTTAATTGCTCGCCGGGCTTGCTATCCTTAAAAATTGGTCCAATTTCGAACAGCGAAATATCTTTAAATCCTCTGTCTAAATTTTTCTTTAAATAAAAAGTCAAATTTGTAAAAATTGAATTTCTTAAAACATCTAAGTCCGAACTTATTGGATTTACTATTTTTACTTCTTTTAGATTTTCTTTAAAAAATTTGTTTATTTTCGAGTCAGTGAATGACCATGTTATAGTCTCAAAATAACCTTTTGATGCTACAGAACGTTGAAGAAAGTGAAAGAGTTTTTGCTCTCGATTTAAAGTATCTTTTATTTTAGTTTTTTCAGGTTCTAAGGTTTCTATATTCTCGTATCCTTTAATTCTAACTATTTCCTCAACTATATCAATTGGTTCAGTTATATCGGGTCTCCAGGTAGGTATTTTTAAATCTAATTCTAATTTTTTCTTAGAAACTTCAAATCCTAGATCGGTTAAAATTTTTATTATTTCATTATCATTAATTTTAAAACCAGTTATTTTTTCAAATAAAGATAAATTAAATTTAATTTTGTTTTTGTCATACTTATCAGTTTTTTGAATGTCAAAATTACTTATTTTGCCACCACAAATCTCAGATATTAATTCAGCAGCTTTTGATAAGCCTAATTCGATCGATTGAGGATCAACCCCTCTTTCAAATCTAAATTTTGCATCAGTATCAACATTTAACAATTTTGAAGTTTTTCTAATTGATCTAGGAATAAAATACGCGGATTCTAATAAAATATTTTTAGTCTTAATTTCAGTTCCAGAACGTGTTCCTCCAATTATTCCTCCCAAACCTAAGACTCCAGACTGGTCTGAAATAACACACATATCATCATCCAATTTATACTCCTTATTATCAAGAGCATTAAAAGTTTCACCTTTTATTGAATTTCTAACTATAATTTCCCTATTAATTTTATCTGCATCATATGCGTGTAAGGGTCTATTTAAATCTAACATTACATAATTCGTAATATCTACAATTGCTGAAATTGGTTTTTGACCAAGTGAAACTATTTTTTCTTTTAACCACCGTGGACTTTCTTGATTGGTAACACCCTCAATTAAGCAACTACCAAATACAGTACAACCTTGATTTTTTTCTTTTTTAATTGAAACTTTGATTTTTTGAGATCCATTTTTTTTTATATTATTTTTTGATATTTTTTTTAATTTACCAACTCCTGCAGCTGCAAGGTCTCTAGCTATACCTCTTACTCCCAAACAGTCAGGCCGATTAGGTGTGATTGATAAATCTACAACTTTTTCACTACTACTATTAAAAAAATTTTTACCTATTTTGTCGGAGTACTTGCTTATTTTTAGCTCTGTTATTCCTTTGCTCTCGTCTGATAAATTCAACTCAGACTCAGAACACAACATTCCATAAGAAGTAACGCCTCTAATCTTACTTACTGTAAGTTTCATATTATTTTTTGGAATAATTGATCCAGGACCTGCATAAATAGTCAAAAGATCTTTTTTTGCATTTGGTGCCCCACATACTACTTTAACAGTATTATCCAAGCCAATGTCAACATCACAAATTCTAAGTCTATCTGCATTTGGATGCTGTTCAGTATTAATTATTTTTGCTACTTTAAAACTGTCTAAACCAGAGCTTAAGTTTTCAAAACTTTCAACTTCAAGGCCAACATCTGTTAATTTTTCAATTAATTCACTATCTTTTTTTTTTGTATCGAGATGTTCTTTCAGCCAACCTATTGTGAATTTCATCGACTAAGACCTCTATAATTTGATGGAACATCTAATGGATCAAAACCAAAATGGTTAAGCCATCTATAGTCCGTCTCAAAAAAAGCTCTTAAATCGTTTATTCCATACTTGAGCATTCCAAGTCTATCTAATCCAATACCAAATGCATATCCCTGATATTTGTCTGGATTTACTTTTACATTTTTAAGTACATTTGGATGTACCATGCCACAACCTAAAATTTCTAGCCACCTATCTCCTTCGCCAATTACTATTTTTCCATCTTTTAACTCATAGCCAATATCAACCTCTGCAGATGGCTCAGTAAAAGGAAAGTGACTTGGTCTAAATCTCATTTTAATTTTATCTACTTCAAAAAATGATTTTATAAAATAATTTAAGCAACCTTTTAGATGACCCATATTTATGTCTTTATCAATGTGAAGTCCTTCAACTTGATGAAACATAGGAGAATGAGTTTGATCGCTATCTGATCTGTATGTTCTACCTGGAGCTATAATTTTAAATGGCGGTTTTCCATTTAACATTGTTCTAACTTGCACTGGAGAAGTATGAGTTCTCAACAATAATCCTTTATTATTATCTAAATAAAAAGTGTCATGCATATCTCTTGCTGGATGATTATCTGGAGTATTTAATGCAGTAAAATTATTATGCTCATTCTCTACATCTGGACCCTCTTCAACGCTGAAACCAATTTCAGAAAATATTGAAGATATTTCATCTATTACTTGTGAAACAGGATGTATTTTTCCTTGATTAATTTCCCTTTCTGGTAAAGTTACATCTACTTTTTCATTTTCAAGTTTAGAATTGATCGCTTTTGTTTCAATTTCTTGAAGTTTTGAATTTATTTTATCTAGTAATTCTTCTTTTATTGAATTTAAGTCAGATGCAAATTTTTTTCTTTCATCATTCGGCAAAGATCCTAATGATTTAAAGAAATTAGAAATCTGTCCATTTTTACCAAATAATTCAGTTTTAATCTTATTTACACTTTCAATATTCAAATCACTATCTAATTTATTTAAGTATTCATCTTTAATTTTTTTTATATCAGACATATTCGTAGAATATTTGTTAACTCTAGAAAAACAACAATGAAAATTAATTTAACGCTGCTTGAGCTTTTTTAACTATAGTTTTGAATGCTTCTGGATTATTGAAAGCTATTTCAGCGAGTATTTTTCTATCTATTTTAATGCCTGTTTTGCTTAAGCCATTTATAAATTTAGAATATGTTAAACCCTCTGATCTAACTCCAGCGTTAATTCTTTGTATCCAAAGTGATTTGAAGTCTCTTTTTTTATTTCTTCTATCTCTATAAGCGTACTGCATAGCTTTTTCCATTGCCTGTCTAGCTACTCTTATAGTATTCTTTCTTCTTCCCCATTGACCCTTAACAGCTTTTAACACTTTTTTATGTTTTGCTCTGCTTGTTACACCTCTTTTTACTCTAGCCATATTATCCTCTTAGGTTATACGGCATATAAGATTTTACAATCTTACCATCTTGTTTTGACATTACCGTAGTACCTCTTTGTTTTCTTATCTGTGAATTAGTTCTTTTAATCATTCCATGTCTTTTACCAGCTTGAGCTGTTATTACTTTACCTCTAGCTGATATTTTAAATCTTTTTTTTGCTGAACTTTTTGTTTTTAATTTAGGCATAATTTTGAGGGGGTTATACAAATATTAATATTAATTTACAACCGGAAATAAGGCTTATAAAGGCTGGATAACCATTATCATTTGTTTACCATCAAACTTAGGCTGAAGTTCAACTCTTCCAACGGTCTCCATATCCTTTTTGATCTTTTCCATTAACTCATTACCTAAGCTTGAATGCTGTAATTCTCTTCCTTTAAATCTTATTGTAAATTTTACTTTATCTCCTTTAGCAATAAATTTTTGAGCATTTTTTATTTTAAATGTGTAATCATGAACTTCTGTAACAGGTCTTAATTTAATTTCTTTTAACTCAATCTTTTTTTGTTTTTTCTTTGCTTTATTGGCTTTTTTCTGTGCATCATATTTATATTTTCCCATATCCATAATTTTGCATACAGGAGGTTTTGCATTTGGAGCAATTTCTATTAGATCTAAACCTTCTTCCTTAGCTCTACTAATAGCATCTTGTAAATTTAAAATTCCTAAATTATTACCATCGCTTGCAATAACTTGAACATCTTGTGAGGTTATTCTTTGATTTGTTCTAGGGCCCTTAGGTTTAGTTCTTCTCTGAAAGTAGTTTTGTTTTAAATCTGCCACTTAGATTGAAGGTGCTTTATTAAGAGCAGAGTATTTTTTTAAGAATTCTTTTAAATCCATAGTTTCTTGTTTTTTAGAATCCAATCTTCTAATAGTTACAGTGTTGCTGTCAACTTCTTTTTTTCCACAAATAAGTAGCATAGGGACTTTAGTTAATGAATGTTCTCTAATTTTATAATTTAAATTATGATTTTTTAAATCTACTTCAGAGGAAAGTCCTACTTTTTTTAACTGAATGTTAACTTCTTTTGCGTAATCATCAAAATCACTTGAGATGGGAATTACTATAGTTTGAATAGGGCAAAGCCAAAAAGGTAGTTTTCCAGAATAGTTTTCAATTAAAATTCCAATAAACCTCTCCAAAGATCCAAATAATGCTCGGTGAAGCATTACAGGAACTTTTTTATTTCCATCGCTATCAACAAATGAAGCGCCTAGTCTACCTGGTAGGTTTAAATCTACTTGCAAAGTTCCACATTGCCAATCTCTTCCAATCGCATCTCTTAAAACAAATTCTATTTTTGGACCATAAAAAGCTCCTTCGCCCTTATTAATAGAATATTCTAATTTTGATGCTTTAATTGCTTCTAATAAAGCTGCCTCTGATTTATCCCAAACCTGATCGTCACCAACTCTTAATTCTGGTCTATCAGAATATTTTAAAATTACTTCTTCAAATCCTAAATCTTTATAAATTTCCAAAATTAAATTAGTTACAGTTAAACATTCTTCAGTTATTTGTTCCTCGGTACAAAAAATATGTGCGTCATCTTGTGTGAAAGCTCTAACTCTTAATAATCCATGAAGTGCACCTGATGGTTCATACCTATGAACCTTTCCAAATTCTGACATTTTAAGTGGTAAATCTCGATAACTTTTTAAACCTTGATTAAAAACTTGAACGCAACCTGGACAATTCATCGGTTTTATTGCAAATACTTTTTCATCAGGTGTAGTAGAAGTATACATATTGGCACCAAATTTTTCCCAATGACCAGATTTCTCCCAGAGTGAGCGATCTAATATTTCTGGAGTATTTATTTCTTGATAACCTGCTGTTTCTTGCTTCATTCTCATATATGAAATAAGTTTTTGGAATAAGCTCCACCCTTTTTGATGCCAAAATACAGATCCTGGACTTTCTTCTCTGAAATGAAATAAATCCATTTCTTTTCCAATTTTTCTGTGATCTCTTTTTTCAGCCTCTTCAATTCTATTTAAATAATCGTCTAATTCTTTTTGAGTAGACCAACTTGTTCCATATACTCTTTGTAACATTTCATTATTAGAGTCGCCTCTCCAGTAAGCACCTGAGACTTTTGTTAATTTAAAATATTTTCCAATTTTACCAGTTGAACTTAGATGAGGGCCTCTGCATAAATCATGCCAATCTCCATGAAAATATAGAGATACATCTTCTTCCTCTGGAATGCTTTCTATTATCTCAGCTTTATATATTTCTCCCTTTTTTTTAAAATGTTCAATTGCATCACTTCGTTTCCAAACCTCTCTGTAAGTTTTTTCATCTCGATCTACTATTTCTTTCATTTTATTTTCAATTTTTTCTAAATCTTCTGTTGTAAAAGGTTCTTTTCTCGCAAAATCGTAATAAAAGCCATCTTCGATAACTGGCCCTATTGTAACCTGTGTCCCTGGAAATAATTCTTGAACTGCCATAGCAAGTATATGAGCAGTATCATGTCTTATGGTTTCTAAACCTTCTTTATCTTTTGAAGTAAATATCTTAATTGAAGAGTCTTTAGAAATACTATGATTTAAATCTTTTAATTCTCCATCAACACTTATTAGCAAGGCTTGTTTTGACAGAGATTTGCTAATTTTTTCTGCAACTTCAAATCCCGAAATACTTTTTTCAAAATTAATTTTTTTTCCGTCTGGTAATGTAATTTCTGGCATTAATTAAATAGTTTTTTGTATTCTGAATAAGTAGAAAAACACATTTTTTCAACATTAAATTTTTTTAATGCATTTTCTCTTCCATTATTACCCATTTTACTGATTTCATTAGGATCCATATTCATTACTTTAATTATTTTTTCAGATAATTCATCAGAGTTTCCTGCTTCAAATAAAATACCAGTTTTTCCATCTATCACGGTTTCATTAGATCCACCTAAGTTACTCGCTACAATCATTTTCTGCATAGATTGTGCTTCAACTGATACCCTACCAAATGCTTCTGGTTCTATTGATGCTGAAATCACTATATCTGAAATTTTGTAGGCCAATGGCATATTTTTACAATGGTCTATAAATCTAATTTGTTTTGTAAGTCTATATTGCTCGACAAGTCTTATAAGTTTTTTTTTGTAAAGGTCCCGCCCCTGATCATTACCGAGAATAACTGCAATGAATGCATCATTGCCTAATTGAATATTTACTTTATTTAAAGCTTCTAAAAACATTTCTTGACCCTTCCAAGCAGTAAGCCTTCCGGGTAATAAAATTATTTTTTTACCAACAATCAATTCCCAAGATTTAAATAAATTATCTTCATCAGCTTCTAGAGTCGTAGAAGCATCATAATAATCTGTGTTAATACCACGAAAAATTGAAAGTAATTTTTTTTTATCAGACAAATATTCTGAATAGTTTTCTTTAATATGTGAAAATATAAAATTTGATCCTGCAATAATTAAATCTGATCTGACCATAACTGAGTTATAAAATTTTTTTATATTGCTATTGAAATTGTATGTTCCATGGAAAGTAGTAACAAATTTTCTTCTAGTAATCTTTGTTGCTATTAAACATGACCAAGCTGGGGCTCTGCTTCTAGCATGAACAATATTAATACCATTTAATAAAATAATTATTGAAATAATTACAGAGTTTAAAAGAATAAGTATTGGATTTTTAGATTGAACTGGGAGTCTTATTACTTTAACTTTTTTTTTATCAATAAATTTTAATAGTTCACCGCCACTTGTTATTAAATAAGATCCAACATTATTTTCTGGTAAATAATGGGCAATATCATAACAACCGGTTTCAGCTCCACCGTAACCTAGTTTAGGAATTACTTGAAGGACTTTTAATTTAGACTGCATGTGGTAATAATATTATAAACTTGGTCAACTTTATTACTTTATATGAAAAAATATAAATTTCTAAGAATTTCTAAATATAAAAAACTAAGATATATAGCAAATAATTATAAAAAAAAACTTTACGTAGTTTTTTTACCTGGTTTTGCATCCGATATTGACGGTGATAAGCCAAAGAAATTTTTAAAGTTTTCTATTCAAAATAAACTTGGATTTTTAGCTCTGGAATACTTTGGTCATGGAAGATCATCGGGAGAATTCACAAGAGGCAACATCACTAAATGGTCAAATGACGCGAGAATTACAATAAGTAAAATAGTTAAAAAGAATGACTTTATAATAATTGGATCAAGCATGGGCGGCTGGATTTCTTTGTTAATGCATAGATATTATAGTTCACAAATTAAAGGTTTTTTAGGAATTGGATCTGCCCCTGAGTTTCTTACAAGAATTATGTGGAAAAAATTTCCAAAAAAAACGAAAAGTGAAATTTTGAAAAAGGGTATTTCAAAAATTAAAAATGGTGATTATGAGTATTTAATAACAAAACAGCTAATTTTAGATGGTAAAAAAACCAGCAATAAAGTTCTTAACAGAAAATTATATAATACAAATCCTGTAACTATGGTTCATGGACAGAAGGATGAGGTGGTTCCAGTAATGTATTCGAGAAAAGTTTTGAAAATTTTTCCTAAAGCAGAAAAAAAACTACTAGTGATAAAAAATGGAGATCATAGCCTTTCTTCAAAAAAAAATTTAAATATTATTTGCAAAGAGCTAAAATCTATAATCAAAAAAGTTAACTAGCTTTTCCAACTAAACTTTTATTTGTAATAGGGTTTTCTAATTTATTTAACATTTCTTTAGGGCAAACTTGTAAGAAATTTTTAATTTCATCGTCAAAATTTTCAATAATCTGTTCTGATAAATTTGAATTAGTTTCCTCATTGTGTTTTAGAACTAAATCTTTTAAATAGTTTTTCCAGTATTCCGTCTCGGGAGTTTGCCAAACTATTGTTTCAGGATTAGCTTTTTTTGCGAATTGGCTTTTTGGATCATATATAAATGCCATACCACCAGTCATACCAGCTCCAAAATTATCGCCTACCTCTCCCAATATTACTATTGATCCACCTGTCATGTATTCACAACCATTTGAATCACATCCTTCTATGACTGCAGTAGCACCCGAATTTCTAACAGCAAATCTTTCACCTGCCTGTCCAGCTGCAAAAAGATATCCTGATGTTGCTCCATATAAGACTGTATTTCCTATAATAGTATTTTCATTTGAAATTAAATTACTTTCATCTCGAAGTTTAATCACGATAGATGCACCTGATAGACCTTTTGCAACGTAATCATTTGCATCTCCCTTTAATATTAGTTTAAGTCCTTTAACACCGAAGGCTCCAAAAGATTGACCAGCAGAACCTTTAAAGTTAATAGCAAAAGTATTTTCCTCTAATTTATTATTTCCAAATTTTTTATAGAGATTATATGAAATTCTTGTTCCAACAGCTCTATCTGTATTTTCAATTGAATAAACATTTTCTAACGGCAATTTTCTGTTAATTAAACTTTCTATCTCAGGCCAAATTTTTTGGTCTAAAGTATCTGGTACTTCATTTATTATAGGAGTTTCACAATATCTTTTGTTTGTACCTGGATCAGCTTGAACAAATAAAGGATTTAAATCTAGGTCATCTAAATTCGGTGATCCTTTACTGACTTGTCTTAGTAAATCTGTTCTTCCGATTACTTCATTTAAATTTTTAAATCCTAAACTTGATAAAATTTCTCTAACTTCTTGAGCTATAAAAGAAAATAGATTTACTATTTTATCTGGAGTGCCAGTAAATTTTTTTCTTAATTCATCATCTTGAGTACAAACTCCAACTGGACATGTATTAGAATGACATTGTCTCACCATAATACAACCCATTGCAACTAGCGCTGTTGTTGCTACGCCAAATTCTTCGGCTCCCATCATTGCAGCTATTACAACGTCTCTTCCTGTTTTAATTCCTCCATCTGTTCTTAATGTAACTAAGTGTCTTAATTTGTTTAAAGTTAATACTTGGTTTGCCTCCGTTAGTCCCATTTCCCATGGAATTCCAACATATTTAACACTTGTTTGTGGCGTGGCACCAGTTCCGCCATTATGACCTGAAATTAAAATTATATCTGCTTTTGCTTTAGCAACACCTGCAGCAATTGTTCCTATACCTGAAGAGGCAACTAATTTTACACCAACTCTTGCCTTTGGATTAATCTGCTTTAAGTCGTAAATAAGTTGAGCTAAGTCTTCAATTGAGTAAATATCGTGATGTGGTGGTGGCGATATTAAGGTTACGCCAGGCGTAGAATGTCTTAGCCTTGCAATTTCCTCTGTTACTTTAAATCCTGGTAATTGACCACCTTCTCCAGGTTTTGCTCCTTGAGCAATTTTGATTTCAATCTCATTACAATTATTTAAATAGTTAATAGTTACTCCAAATCTTGCAGAAGCAATTTGTTTTACCCTAGAATTTGCGCTATCACCATTATCTAATACTTTAAATCTCTTTTCATCTTCTCCACCTTCTCCGCTGCATGAAGCACCTTTAATTCTGTTCATTCCCATTGCAAGTGTTTCGTGTGCCTCTTTTGACAATGCTCCATGAGACATACTTCCACTTCCAAATCTTTTCATTATCTCAGTAATTGGCTCCACTTGGTCAATATCAATTGCCTCCTGATTTTTAAAATCGATTAAATCTCTTAAACTAATTGGTTTTAAACCATAAATACCCTTAGTATATTTTTTATAAGTTTCATACGAATTTGAGCCGACAGCTGCTTGTAAAAGATGAATTAATTTTCCTTGATATTGATGTGTTTCACCATTTTTTCTATATCTGTAAATTCCACCAATTGGTAAAATGTTTGAGTGAATATCAAACGCATCTTTATGTATAGATCTTATTTTTTTTTCAATACCAGTTAATCCTATTCCAGAAATTTTAGATAACACTCCTGGAAAATAATCTTTTACAATTGTTCTACTCAATCCAACTGTTTCAAAATTACATCCGCCTCTATATGAACTTAAAACTGATATACCCATCTTTGACATTATTTTTAATAGTCCAAGATTTACTGATTTAATATATCTACCCACGCACTCATCAAATGAGAAATTACCAAAAAGTTTTTTTGAATATCTTTGATGCAAACTATCAAATGCTAGGTAAGGATTAACCGTTGTAGCTCCAACACCTATTAATGTTGCAAATGAATGGGTGTCTAGAGCATCTCCTGTTTGTACATTAATTGATGCATAGCCTCTCAAGCCTAATTTTATTAAATGAGTATTTATTGCACCAATACATAAAAGCATTGGCATTGGTAATTTTGTTTCAGATATATTTTTGTCAGATAAAATAAGTTGAGTATTACCCTCTCTAACTGCTTTTTCAGCGTTATTTTTTAATAATTCTATAGCTTCTTCTAAACTTTCCTCAGTGTTGAATGTACAATCTAAAATCTTATAATTATCTCCGAAATACTTTATAAATTTTTCAAACTGAGTGTTTGATAAAATTGGACTATCTAAAACATAAATATTTTCCTCGGTAAGATTAGAAAAATCTAGAATATTTCCTAAATTTCCAAATCTTGTTTTCAAGCTCATCACTTTATTTTCCCTAAGAGAGTCGATCGGGGGATTGGTCACCTGACTAAAATTCTGTCTAAAATAATGATAAAGAGGCCTGTATTTATCTGATAAAACTGCAAGGGGAGTGTCATCTCCCATTGACCCGGTTGCTTCTTTAGCATCCTCTGCCATTGGATGCAAAATTAACTCCAAGTCTTCAAGGCTATAACCGAAACAATGTTGTATCTTTTTTAAATCAGAGCCTGAAAACTCACTTTTTTCATTTTCTATAGTTAATGATTTATCTAATTCAATTATTTGATTATTGAAATGTTTGTATTCTTTAGACAAATAATTCTTTATTTGATTGTTTGTATAAACTTTTCCTTTTTCAATTCTCACACCCAAAATTTCTCCTGGTCCTAGTCTTCCTTTTGAAACAATTTTCTTCTCATTTAGGTCAATCATTCCTGTCTCAGATCCTGCAAATAGAAGTTTATCTCTTGTAATTGTATATCTAAGAGGTCTAAGTCCATTTCTGTCACTGCCTACAATAACCCACTCATTGTCAGTTGCAGCTATAGCAGCAGGTCCATCCCAAGGTTCCATTGTACTATTTAAAAAGTTAAAAAGTTGTTGATGATCTTTTGGAAGAACTTTACTTTTTTTTGACCAAGCATCTGGTATTAGCATAAGTTTTGCTAAAGGTGCTGAATGTCCAGAAATATTTAATAATTCAAAAACATTATCTAATGATGCAGAATCAGAATTACCAGCAGGGATAACTGGTTTTAAATTTTCCATATCATCAAACAAAGGACTAAACATTTCCTCTTCGTGAATTCTCATCCAATTAATATTTCCTTTTAAAGTGTTTATCTCCCCATTGTGAGCAATTGATCTAAAAGGTTGGGCTAAATCCCAACTTGGAGCGGTGTTAGTAGAAAATCTTTGATGGAAAATTGCATAACGTGAAATGAAACGCTCATCTTTTAAATCTGGATAAAAGTCAGATAAAGACTCCGCTAAAAACATTCCTTTATAAATTATTGATTTCGAGCTGAATGAACAAATATAAAAATTGTTTAATTGATTTCTTAAAGCTTCTTTTTCAATTTTTCTTCGAGTTTCATAAAGAGCTCTTTCTAGGTCTTTGCCATGAATTGACTTATCATTGTGAGTAAAAAGAACCTGTGTAATTTCAGGTCTAGTTTGTTCTGCCTTTTCTCCTAAAACTGAAGGATCCACAGGAACTTGTCTCCATCCGTAAATATTAAAATTCTTTTTTGTTAATTCACTTTCTACAATTGATCTGCATTGCTCCTGTCCCCCAAAGTCATTTCTTGGCAAGAAAATCATTCCCACGCATAAATCTGAGTTATCGTGCTCATGACCTGTTATTTCAATTTTTTCTGCAAAGAAATCATTTGGTATTTCAATATGAATACCTGCTCCGTCTCCAGTTTTACCGTCTGCATCAATTGCACCTCTATGCCATACAGCTTTTAGAGCCTCGATACCGTATTCGACTACTTTTCTTGATTTTAGACCCTCAGTTGATGCAACAAGACCTACTCCACATGCATCATGTTCCATAGTTTCATGATAAACATGATTTTTTTTTAAAAGTTTACGATTTTTATTTTGAATATCCATTATGCAACCTTCATTTTTTGTTTTGATTGAAGATAGCTTTCGATTGAAGTCGCAGCATCTCTACCGTCTTTAATAGCCCATACAACTAATGAGGCCCCTCTTACTATGTCTCCAGCCGCAAATATACCTGGTATACTTGTCTCCAAGGTATCAAAGTCAGCTTTTATTGTTCCCCACTGTGAAACTTGTAATCTAGGTTCCTGAAATAGAACTGGTAAATCTTCTGGATCAAAACCTAAGGATTTAATTACCAAATCAGCATTAATTTCAAATTCTGAGTTTTCTTCTGCAACAGGTCTTCTTCTACCACTTTCATCTGGATCTGTTAATTTCATTTTATCTACAATAATACTATTTACTTTATTAGTACCTCTAAACTCTTTTGGATTACTTAACCAAATAAATTCTACACCTTCCTCCTCAGCATTTCCTACTTCTCTCGCTGATCCAGGCATATTTTCTCTATCTCTTCTGTAAAGGCATTTTACAGATTTGGCTTTTTGTCTTACTGATGTTCTTACACAATCCATTGCCGTGTCTCCACCACCAATTACCACTACATCTTTACCTTCAGCATTTAATGTTCCGTTATCAAACATTTCGACTTTATCACCTAAGCCTTTTTTGTTTGAAGCTGTTAAGAATTCCATTGCAGGAAAAATATTACTTAGATCATTTCCAGGTAAGTTAACCTCTCTTGCTTTGTAAACACCTGTTGAAATTAATAAGGCATCATGTTTTGATTGTAATTCTTTCAATGTAGAGTCTTTACCAACCTCAAAATTATGAACAAATTTTATTCCACCTTCTTTTAAAAGTTTAATTCTTCTCTCAACCACATGTTTTTCTAATTTAAAATTTGGTATTCCATATATTAACAATCCACCTGCTCTGTCATACCGATCATATATTGTTATTTGATATCCCTTTTTACGTAATTCTTCACCACAAGCTAATCCTGCGGGGCCTGCTCCAATAATTCCTACACTTTGTTCATTTTCAATTTTTACATTTATTGGTTTTACCCAGCCATTTTCCCACGCTTTATCTGTTAAATATTTTTCAACTGAACCAATTGTTACTGTTCCATGTCCCGATTGCTCAATTACACAGTTTCCTTCACATAACCTATCTTGTGGGCATATTCTTCCACAAACTTCCGGCATATTATTGGTACTTTGGGATAGATGGTAAGCTTCTTCATACCTTCCCTCTGCAGTTAACTTTAACCAATCAGGTATATTGTTACTTAATGGACAGTGAACCTGACAAAAAGGAACACCACATTGTGAGCATCTGCTCGATTGTTCTTTAGCTTTTTCATGAATAAACTCTTGATAAATCTCTCCAAAATCCTCTTTTCTTTGGGATTTATCTCTTTTAGGTGGATTTTGTTGACCTATATCCACAAACTTAAGCATTTTATTTGTCATTTGAATCGGCTTATACAACAGAAGCATAAATCCTTAAAGTATTACAAGGTAATATATACTGACATATATTTTCGAAAAACATTGATTTTGCTGTATTTTCTATTTTATGCATAGTTGATATGCATTTAAATGATTGCCTTATTTAGGGAATCTTTTAACTATCTATTGAGAGTCCTTAATGATTTCAAAATATATAGAAGCATCAATTTTAGCGTTTGTACAAGGTTTTTCGGAATTTATACCAGTAAGTTCCTCTGCCCACCTTATAATAATATCAAAAATATCGAACTTTAGTATTAGTTCGCTTCAACTTGATATCAGTCTTCACTTAGGTTCCCTTTTGGCAATTATTTTTTATTTTAGAAAGGATTTAGTAAATATTTTAAGAAATAAGTCTTTATTATTACTTATAATTTTAGGGTCTTTTCCATTAGTTGTTGTTGGTTATTTTATTTATACCTCAGGACTGATTGAAAATTTAAGAAGTTTAAAAGTTATCGCATGGACAACTTTAATATTTGGTATTTTATTGTTTATTGCAGACCGATTTAGTATTAAAAATAAAATTGATACCAATTTAAGTTTAAAAAATATTTTAATCATTGGTATTTTTCAAATTTTAGCTGTTATACCTGGTGTAAGCAGATCAGGTATAATAATTACAGCTTCAAGGTTTTTAAATTTCGATAGAGTAGATTCCTCAAAAATATCTTTTTATTTATCAATACCTGCATTAGCGGGAGCAAGTATACTTAGTTTGAAAGATGTGATGAATGCAAATATAGATTTGAACATATTATTTTTATATTCAATAATATTTTCATTTATCGTTTCTTATTTAACAATCAAATATTTTTTAATTTATGTAAAAAATTTTAATTTAAATATTTTTGTTTATTACAGAACTTTTCTTGCTTTAATTCTTTTTGTAATTGCTTATAGCTAATTTTTAGAACTAGGTGAAATTTGAGAAGAAATTACTGCAATCAAAATTAATAAACATCCAATCATGTTATTGGTACTTAAAAATTGATTGAGAATAATCCATCCTGCTACTGCTGCAAATACTCCCTCGAGAGAATAAATAATTGCTGCTGGTGCCTCTTCTATGTTTTTTTGAGCATACATTTGCAATGTAAAGGCTATACCACCTGATAATGCTCCTGCGTAAAGAATAGAACTACTTTCCATTAATATTTTTGAAATATTTATTTCTTCAAAAATAAAAGAAAAAATTAACGAAAGTGTTGCAACAAATAATGCTTGAAGTGCAGCATAAAACATTGGAATATCAAATTCTTCCATAAACTTACCTGCAAAAATTATATGCAAAGCCCAAAATACTGAGCACAATATAACTAGACCATCACCTAACATAATTTCTGAGTTAGAAAAATCACTTAGAAGGTATACACCAAGGATACAAAGACCAATTGCTGGCCATATACTCCAATGAACTTTTTTGGAGTAGATAAAAAATAACAAAATTGGAACTATCGGTACGTAAAATACTGTAAAAAAAGCTGCATTTGCAATATTTGTATATTGGAGAGCAGTTTGTTGTAAAAAAGTTCCCAAAAACAGGGATACTCCCATGAAAACTAAATATTTTATAAAAAGTTTTGATTTTGAAAGTATTTCTAGTTTAATTTTCTTCCTCTCAAATAATAAGGCAAGTGGTAATATTGTAAAAAAGCCAACAATAAATCTTGCTAAATTAAAAGTTAATGGACCGATATTATCCATACCAGTGTCTTGAGCGATGAAAGCTGTTCCCCAAATAAAAGTTGTGACTAGTGCGCAGACCATTGAAAGGGATTTTGTCATTATATTTAATTAGATAATTTTATTAATTAATTTATTCCGTTTAACTTACAAGAGCTGTCAAAATCCTCTTTGTTAATATAACATCCAGACATTTTTCTAACTCCATTAAACGATCCTCTACCATGAAGTATTCGCCAATTATTAAATATTAGAAGTTCTCCAGGTTTAAGGATATGTCGCCACTGATAATCTTTATTATTAGCAATAAGATCAAATTTTTTTATCGATTCATAAAACTTTAATGTTAAATCTTTTTCAAATCTAAATGGTGCTCGATCATAATTATTAAAACTAACTTGAACTATTTCATTATTTTCATTTAACTTAAATATTGGTCTTTCAGCCTCAAGATAAACACCATCACCGATATAATTTCCCTTAACATTTATTTTTGTCATTAATTCATACATTGGCTGGTTTTCTTTTTTTATTGTTTCTGCTATTTTTAATCCATCAACCATAATCGATTCACCACCTCTAGCATTATATTCACAACATAGTAATAATTGTAATCCTGGAGCGTCATTACTATACGTTGAATCTGTATGAGGTCTTAGTTCTTCTTGAGTGTATGCGCTATCTGCTTTATTTTCATCTGACTCAAAACTCCATAGCCCTCCAAATATAGAGTTTCTTACATAACCAATTCTATTTGCAATTGTTTCAACAGACTTTAAATTGGTTTCGCAATTTTTAATTACTGAAAATCCATAGTCATGAATATTTCTCAAAAAATTTTTAAATCCTTCATTTGATAAAATTGAATTATAATCTAAAAAAATTTCTTCTTTTATTTCATTAGCTTTCCAGATTTTTAAATTAGATTTTACTCCTTTTTTCTTTTTTATTTTATTATTAGTTAGAAATTCAGATGAATATTTAACTGGTTTTTCTAAATCAGGCCATGAGACACACAAATATTTTCCATTTTCAATTATTTCTGCCTTTTTAACTTTTAAATTTATATCTAAAGCTGCCGTAAATGTTTTTCTTTGGCTTGACCTTTTATCCCAATTTTGCTCATCTTTTGCATGATCTCTTAGCCAAATATTAGGAAAAATTTCAGAATTTTCTCCATTAAAGTGGACGTGCACATCATCTGCTAGTATTTCAATTTTAGTAATCATTTACTCAAGTTATATGCAAAATTAGACCCAAGATTATCTTTTAATTCGTTATTAAACTTCGCAGCCTCAGCACCATCTATAATTCTGTGATCATATGAGAGAGATAGTGGAAGCATGGTTCTTGGAACAAATTTACCATCAATAAATACCTGTTTTTTATAACTTCTACCAACACCAAGTATAGCTACTTCTGGAAAATTAATTATTGGTGTAAAAAAAGAACCACCTATGCCACCTAAGCTTGTGATAGTCATTGATCCTCCAAAGAACTCTTTTTTATCAATTTTTAAATTTCTACAATCATCACTTACTTTTTTTAATTCCATACTTAACTGATTGATATCTTTTTGATTAGCATCTCTAATTTTAGGAACCATAAGTCCATGTTGAGTATCAACTGCGATACCAACATGAAAATACTTTTTAAAAGTAATCTTTCCATTTTCAATATCATCAATTGATGAATTAAATGATGGAAATTTTTTTAGTGAAAGTACCAATGCTTTTATAATAAATGCAAGAGGAGTAATTTTTATTCTTTCTCCTGTATAATTATCTTTTATTGAGCTTCTAAATTCTTCCATTTCTGTAATATCAGCCTCATCATGGTTAGTTACATGTGGAATGTTTGTCCACGAATTTACAAGATGTGGAGCTGCTATTTTTTTTACTCTAGGAATATCTTTAATTTCAACTTCCCCAAAATCTGAATGTTGATATTCGCTTTTATTAATTTTTTCTTTTTGTCTTTCACTATTATTCTGAGGATGATTGATTCTTGATGAGACAAAGTCTTTTAAATCTTTTTCAACAACCCTACCTGATCTCTCAGTTCCCTTAACATTATTTATATCTACTCCAAGTTCTCTTGCAAATTTTCTAACTTTTGGACTTGCGGATATTTTATTTGATTGATCAGACATTTACATTTTTGTTGGCATAGGTTTGTTTTTATCAATTTTATACTTTTTGAATGCATCTTCAGCATACTTTGATGCAACAAGCTGTTCATTGGTTAAAACGCTAAGGCTATAAGCAACTATGTGTTCTTTATCTACTTCAAAAAAATTTCTTAAGTTTTTTCTTGTATCACTTCTTCCATATCCATCCGTACCTAATGAATAAAAGCTCTTTTTTGTAAAGGGTCTTATTTGATCAGCATTTATTCTCATATAGTCGGTGGCTGTAAGGATAGGACCTTGTTGTTTTCCTAAACATTCCTCTACATATGATTTTTTATTTGTTTCTGCAGGATTTAGAAGGTTAAATCTTTCAACTTCCATTCCATTTTTTCTTAACTCATTAAAACTAGTAACACTCCAAACTTCACTATCGACCTGATATTCTTTTTTAAGAATTTCTGATGCTGCCATCATTTCTCTTAGTATTGTTCCAGAGCCTAATAATTGAATTTTAGCTTCTTTAGAACCTGATGTTTCTTTAATTTTATACATTCCCTTGAGAATTCCATCCTCACAATCATCTGGCATTGCAGGGTGGGAGTAATTTTCGTTCATTGTTGTAATATAATAAAAAATATTTTCATTTTTTTCATGCATCCTTCTTAACCCTTCTCTAAAAATCACAGCTAATTCATAATGGAATGTTGGATCATAAGAAATACAGTTTGGAATTGTTGATGCTAACAAATGACTATGACCATCTTGGTGTTGAAGACCTTCTCCTGCAAGTGTTGTTCTTCCTGCAGTCGCACCAATTAAAAAGCCTCTCGCTTGACTATCTCCTGCAGCCCAAGCAAAATCTCCAATTCTTTGAAAACCAAACATTGAATAGAAAAGATAAATTGGTATCATTTCAATATCATGATTTGTATATGCTGTTCCAGCTGCTATCCAAGAAGACATTGAACCAGCTTCTGTAATACCTTCTTCTAATACCTGACCACTTTTTTCTTCTCTATAAGATGAAAGTTGTGCTGAGTCCTCTGGCTCATATTTTTGACCTTCATGAGCATAAATACCTATTTTTTGAAAGAAACCCTCCATTCCAAATGTTCTAGCTTCATCGGGAATAATTGGAACCAATTTTGGTGCAACATTTTTATCTCTCAAAAGATTAGTTAACATTCTTACTAATGCCATTGTTGTAGACATTTCTTTTTCGCCAGTAGACTTTTTCATAAAATCAAAAATATCTTTAACTGGGGCTTTAATCGGTTTTGAATATGATGTTCTCTCTGGAATAAATCCACCAAGTTCTAATCTTCTTTTTTTTAAGTATTTAATTTCTTCAGAGTTTTCGTCTGGTTTAAAATATTCTATATTTTTGACTTGAGAATCTGTTAAAGGAACATCAAACCTATCCCTGTAATACATTAAATCATCAACATCCAATTTCTTTTGTTGGTGAGTAGTGTTTACACTTTCACCACTTTTACCCATACCATAACCTTTTATAGTTTTAGCTATTATGACTGTGGGGCTTCCTTTGTGATTAACCGCTTTATCATATGCAGCATAAACTTTGTGTGGATCATGGCCTCCTCTATTAAGTCTCCAAATATCAGTATCTGACATTGATGAAACTAATTCTGTAGTTTCAGGGTATTTGCCAAAAAACTTTTCTCTCACATAAAGCCCATTTCTTGCTTTAAATGCTTGATATTCACCATCTACGGTCTCATTCATAATTTTTACTAAATGTCCTGTCTTATCATTTGCTAAAAGTGAGTCCCAATAAGATCCCCAAATAACTTTTAGAACGTTCCAGCCACCTCCTCTAAAAATACCCTCTAATTCTTGAATTATTTTTCCATTTCCTCTTACTGGACCGTCTAATCTTTGTAAGTTGCAGTTAACAACAAATATTAAATTATCTAAATTTTCACGCGCCGCTAAACCAATTGCGCCAAGTGACTCAGGTTCATCCATTTCTCCATCTCCAAGAAAAGCCCAAACTTTTCTTCCCTCATCTTTAATTAATCCTCTATTGATTAGGTATTTCATAAATCTTGCTTGATATATTGCTAACATTGGACCAATACCCATTGAAACAGTTGGAAACTGCCAAAAGTTTGGCATTAGCCAAGGATGAGGATAAGATGAAAGTCCACCAGTTTTTACTTCTTGTCTAAATCTATCTAACTGCTTTTCATTTAGTCTTCCCTCAAGAAAAGCTCTTGCATACATTCCTGGTGCACTATGTCCTTGAAAATATACTAGATCACCTCCGAATTTATTATTTTTTGCTCGCCAAAAATGATTCATACCAACATCATACAAAGTTGCAGCTGATGCAAATGTTCCTATGTGACCGCCAAGTTCAGGATGTTTTTTATTTGCTCTTACTACCATCGCAGCAGCATTCCATCTAATTAATGATCTTAACTTACGTTCTATGTTTTGGTCTCCAGGTGATCTTTTTTCCTCTTCAGGAGGTATCGTATTCACGTAAGGAGTAGTTTGAGTATGAGGAATTTTAGATCCAGCTTTATAAGATTGATCAATTAATTGTTTAATTAAAAAATGAGCCCTTTCAGAACCATCATTTTGCAGAACTGCACTTAAGGAATCTAACCACTCTTTAGTTTCAACAGGATCAATATCGTCGTTACTACTAACCATTTTAACTTCATTAATTAATCTTGTTTGCTTGATTTGTTTTGGCTCTGTTACTTTTGTTTCAACTTTTGTGTCAGATTTAGTTGCAGTTTCTGCTTCCTCTATCAATTTCTCTGTTGAAGGCGGAATTTTTTCGTCTAAAGTTTTATTAATTTTGTCATGTTCATCTTTATTTTCTGAAGAGATAGTTAATATCAAATCACCTTTTGAAACTTTATCCCCAATTTTTACATTTATATTTTCAATTGTGCCTTCATATTCAGATGGTACTTCAACACTTGATTTGTCACTTTCTAAAGTGACAACAGGGTCATTTTTATTGATTTTGTCGCCTTTTTTTACAAGTACTTCGATTATTTCAACGTTTTCAAAGTCTCCTATATCAGGAACTAATAAATCTAGATTCATTTTTGTAATATATATATCAATATTTGCTAAAAAAATAATTTACATTATTAATAATGTATAAAAACTGTACAAATTGCGCCTGTAGCTCAATTGGATAGAGCGCTTGGCTACGGACCAGGAGGTTCTGGGTTCAACTCCTAGCAGGCGCACCAAAATGGAAGAATAAATGAAAATATCACTTGAAAAATCTGTAATATATTTCTTTTCTTTAGTTTTATTATTTATACTAATTATGACAATAATCCTTTAATGAAAAAAAAATTTGAACAATTAAGTAATAAACCAAGCTATATGAAACATAATGGTGGTTTATTATTTAGATCAATTACTAAAAAAAAATTCGAGTTTAAAACTAAGATTAAAAAAACACATTTAAATAAAGCTGGGATAACCCATGGTGGTTATATTTGTACAATCATTGATGCTGGAGCAGGTACTGCTTGTCATAGAGCAAGTGGAAATAAACCATGTGTAACTATTTCATTGGATATAAAATTTATAGCTCCCTCTAACATTGGAGACGAATTATTGGGAACAGTAGAAATTCAAAAAGTTACAAAGTCAATGGTATTTATAAATTGCAAACTCAAGTATAAAAATAAATTAATTGCAAGCGCGGTTGGGATTTGGAAAATTTTAAGAAGACCTCTTCCAAATGCTGGACTAGGTGGATAAGTTTTATTTTCTTAATTGAAGAATAAATATTGGCAACACTAAAACTAAGCCAATAATTGATGAACCTAAACCAGGTGCAATAAATAATAATGAAATAATTCCCAAATACCATCTTTGAAAGCTAGAAACTCTTTTAAATAGATAGCCTGTAAATCCAATTCCAATCAAACCAATTCCAATCATTGCAGATATTAAAGTTACAAAAAAATCATAAAAATTAAATCCTTGGGCAACCAGTAATAGAGATGGTGAATAAACAAATACAAAAGGGACAAGGGCTTTTGCAATTCCTAATCTAAATGCAGTATTACCCGTGGTAAATGGATTTGAACCTGCAATTCCAGCAGCAGCATATGCTGCAAGAGCAACAGGCGGTGTTATGTCAGCTAAGACACCATAATAAAACACAAAAAAGTGAGAAACAATTGGCTCAATTTGTAATTGAGTAAGAGCAGGCGCAGCAACAGCAACTAGTATTATATATGTTGCAGTAGTTGGTACTCCTGTACCCATAAATATGCATGATATTGCAATTAATATTAATGAGAAAAATAATGTTAGATCGGCTAAAGAAAAATAATTAAAAGGTAAAAAGTTTAAAAAGAAACCTCCGATATCACCAGCCGTTTGGATTACTACATAACCTAATCTAAAACCAACACCTGTTAGAGTAACTACACCAACTATAATCCCTATTGATGTTGCAGCGGCTCCAACTGCTAAAGTATTCTTTGCACCTCTTGCAAGACACTCAAATAAGTCGTTAAAAGTAAGTCTATTTTTTTTTCTAATAAATCCAATAACGATACATGCAATTATTCCATTTACTGCAGCATAATCTGGCGTCCGACCAACTAAAATTAAATATACCAAGATAAACAATGGAACTATTGCAAGCCAATTGTCTTGTATAATTTTTATAAATTTAGGAACCTCACTTTCGTTTAAACCTCTAAGTCCTAATTTTTTTGCCTCTAAATGAACCATTACAAAAATTCCAAAATAGTGAAGTAGTGCTGGAATTAATGCAGCTGCTAAAATATCTCTTAAGGGTAATTCTAAATATTCGACCATAATAAAGGCAGCAGCTCCTAAAATAGGTGGAGTTATTTGTCCACCAGTAGATGCTGTAGCTTCCACAGCACCAGAAAAATGTGGAGGATATCCAACCTTTTTCATTGCAGGTATTGTTAAAGATCCAGTTGTTACTGTATTTGCTATAGAAGACCCAGATATAGTCCCAAGAAATGCTGAAGAAAAAATCGCTACTTTTGCTGGACCTCCAGAATATCTTCCAGCTATCACCATTGCTAAATCAATAAATAATTGTCCTAGTCCTATTCGAGTTGCAAGTACACCAAATAAAATAAATAAAAAAACATATTGAGCCATGACACCAACAGCGATTCCATAAATTCCTTGGTTAGTTATATAAATATGATTTACAAACCCTGCCCAACTGCTACCACCGTGCTTTAAAGCTCCAGGAAAAATAGGACCATAAAGTGCAAAAAGCATAAATATTACGCATATCAATGGTAGCGTGTATCCAATAGATCTTCTTGCAGCTTCAAGGGTCAAAATTATAAGGATTGATCCCATGATAACTTCAGTACTAGAGGGATTGCCCACTCTGCTAGCTAATATTTCAGGAGGTAATAAAGGCAGATAAAGTGCAGTTATTATAACAAGAATTGAAAAAATAATATCTATTATAGGAACTTTGCTTTTTGATTTGTCATCAGGGAAATTTTTCCAATTATAAAATAGAAATACTAGGCCAACTACAAAAGAAATATGAATACCTCTATGAAGTATATCTCTAATTGTTCCAAATCCTGAGGCATAAAAATGATAAATTGACATAGTAACTAAAGCAATAAACGTCAATAATTTCAGAAAATTTTTTAATTTTCTTTCGTTACTTTTTATTTCAAACTTTTCTTCAAGTTTTGAAACCTCTTCAGGAGAAATATTAAATTGAGACATAATAATGCCCTAAATCTTATGACCTAGGGCAAAATATATTTTAGAGTACTTATAAATTTAATTTATAAGTCCTGCTTCTTTATAGAACTTTTCTGCACCAGGATGTAATGGTACACCTACTCCAGAAAGAGCTGTATCAGGCGTTATTGTTTTACCTTTAGCATGACCAACATCCATTAGCTTTCTAGATTCTTTATTCCATAAAGCTTTTGTGATTTGATAGATTAGCTCATTATCTTCTTTTGCAGAAGTAAACCACTGGGCACCCACTGCTACAGTATTTACCTCATCAACTCCTTCGTAAGTTCCTGAAGGAATTGGGCTCTGTGAGAAAAATCCATATTTTGAAGTTAATGCTTTAGCTCCTGCACCATCTATGGGAACTAATTTTATATCAACTGCAGATGCTAACTCAACAATAGCTCCTGTTGGAAAACCTGCTACGACAAAAATTGCATCGACTTTACCATTTCTTAATGCATCTGTAGCTGCTTTACCTTTTAAAGCTTCAGCTTTAACATCACTAGTACTTAAACCATTTGATTCTAAAATTAATTTAGCATCAACATAAGTACCAGATCCAGGTTCGTCGAGTGAAACTCTTTTACCTTTTAGGTCTTTAACAGAATTAATATTACTTTTTTTTAGAGCAACTAAATGAATGTGCTCTTGAAATAGTGCTGCGATAGTTCTTAAATCTTTTGCTGGTTCTTTTCCTTCCATAGTTCCAGTACCAGTGTAAGCCCAATAAGCAACATCAGACTGTGCAAATCCTGAATTTCTTAAACCTGAAATAATAGCATTTACATTATCTACTGATCCTCTTGATGAAACAGCAGATGCAATTAAGTTAGGAACTCCACAACTTCCACCTTTGCCACATTCTCTTGATCCTGGCGGTTTAGAAATTGCATTTGCAATCATTCCACCAACTGGATAATAAGTATAAGCAGTCCCTCCTGTACCAATTGTAAAAAATTTAAGTTCTTGAGCAAACGATTTACCTGACAAACCAAGTGTCACAAGTAATATCATTAGAGAACTTTTGAATAAGTTTTTTATCATTTTTACTCCAATCTATTAATTATTATTACTATTTAATATTAATCAATTATTATTGTCTATATAAATTTAGGAGTATTTATGGTGTCTTAAGTTCATCCAAATTTTTAAATTCATTTAAAATATTAGGATTTATAAGAGCTTGAATATTTTTTATTTTTATTCCTTCAACAGTATTTCTAACAGCGATCTCAACTATTTTTCCATTTTTTGTTCTTGGTATATCTGAGACCTCAATTATTTTTTTGGGTACATGCCGTGGGGATGCATCTTTACGTATAGCCTTTTTTAAATTAAAAGATAAATCTTCATTTAACGACTTAGGCTTCTTTAGAACAACAAATAATACAATTCTTACATCATTATCCCATTTCTGACCTATAACAATTGACTCTTTAACTTCTTTAAATTTATCAACTACGGAATATATCTCAGCCGTACCCAACCTTGCTCCACCAGGATTTAGTGTGGCATCTGATCTTCCATAAATTACATAACCTCCGTTAGATTTTCTTTCAGCAAAATCTCCATGATGCCAAACATTTTTAAATTTTTTAAAATATGCACCCTTATATTTTTTATTATTCTTATCATTCCAAAATAATTTTGGCATTGAAGGAAATGGAGATTTACAAACTAATTCCCCTTTTTTATTTATTAAAGATTTTCCTCTTTCAGAAAAAACATCAGTATTCATACCTAATCCATTATTTTGAATCTGTCCCCTGTAAACTGGTGAATAAATATTTCCTAATACGAAGCAAGATACTAAGTCTGTTCCGCCTGCAATAGACGCTAAATGAACATTTTTTTTTATATTTTTATAAACATAATCAAAACCTTCAGATGATAAGGGCGATCCAGTAGAACAAATAATTTTGAGATAATTTAGTTTGTATTTATTTTTAATCCTTAAATTAAGTTTTTTTAATTGATCAATGTACTTGGCACTTATACCAAAGAGAGAAATTTTTTCTTTCTCAGCTATTTTAAATAGTAGATCATTTTTTTTATGCATTGGAAACCCATCGAATAGAACAATAGAAGCTTTTGATGCCAAAAAAGTCATTAACCAATTCCACATCATCCACCCACAAGTAGTAAAATAAAATACATTATCTCCTTCCTTAACATCACAATGAAGTTTATGTTCTTTTAGATGCTGTAATAAAACTCCACCGGCTCTGTGACATATGCATTTTGGTTTCCCAGTTGTTCCACTTGAATATAAAATTGCTAGCTCTTTATCAAAATCAAATTTTTTAAATAAATAATTTCTATCTTGTTTATCTTTAAGCTTATTGTAATAGAAAATCTTAATTCCCTTGATCCTGTTTTGTTTTAAGCTTTTTTTACCAGGGTAATTAGCTATTATAACATATTTAATAGATTTAATTTTTTTAAGAATAGCTGGTAATCTTTCAAGTACATTAATCTCTTTACCATTATAATAATACCTATCTGTAATTATTAATAATTTAGGTTTAATTTGAGAAAATCTCTCTATAACACCTTGTAT
>CACKUZ010000003.1 GCA_902603475.1 uncultured Pelagibacteraceae bacterium | reverse complement strand
GTAAAAGATTTAGAATTGATAATTCTAAACGAGAAAAACATACAGCCTTAATAGATTGTGAATTACTTGCAAAAGTTTACATTAATTTAATTGATCAAAAAGAACCGAAACTAAATCTAGTTGAAAATACTGAAAGCAAAGATTTATCTATTCAAAGTGAGTCTGACTACTACAAAAAAGTTATAATCCCAAGTCAGAAGGAACTTTCTGATCATCAGAAATTTTTAAAAAAAAATTTAAAAAAGAATTATTTTTAGTTAAGCCTCTCATTATATAATTTTTCAAAATCTATTTTTGAACCAAATTTTAAATCAGGTAATCCAGATTTTCTTAAAATAGTTAAAAACTTTTCTTCTAATTCTGGATAAATTTTTACTTGTAGATCGCTTAATATTATTCTCTCTAATTCTGTTTTTTTAATTTGTAAATCTAATATGTCGATTGCCGTTGCATATTTAATTTGGAAAAAACCTTTTTCTTTTTTCTTGTTTGGATTTTCATAAGTTAAGGTTGTAAGAACTTCTATTATTTTTCTTTTTAGTGGTTTAGATGTTATGTCAACTTTCATTTGATATTCTGGAATAGTATTTCTAACAGTAATCAAAGTTTCGGGATTTGGTATCTCAACTGATAAGTCTTGAATGTAACTAACAATAATTTTGTATTTATTTTCCATCTTTATCTTCTATATCCTCATATTCACCTTCTATAAAATTTTTTTTTTTAAGTTTATCTGTATTTTTCGAATAATTTTTTGAATATTTGCTAAGAATTATTTTTCTTGTAACTGGGAAAATTAAAAGAATTCCAATTATGTCTGTAGCAAAACCTGGTAGTATTAAAAGTAAAGCAGCAAAAGCGATAGCTGCTCCTGAAACTAATTCATAAAGAGGCATTTCATTTTTGACCAATTGAGACATTCCTGATCTTAAAGTGTTAAAACCTTCGTATCTAGCATACCAAATTCCGGCAATTGCAGTCACTAGTATCAATAAAACCGTATTTAATGCTCCTATCTGTGAGCCAACTTTTATGAATAAGTAGATTTCAAGAAGAGGTATGCCTAAAATAAGAATTATTGCTGTGTTCATTTGTCTATAATGTAAATTGCAGGTTGAAATTAATCAACATAGTAAATATTATTAGTATATGAGTTACAGCTTCGAGTACATCGATATAATATTACTAGCTATGATTGCTGGTTTTATTTTCCTTAGATTAAGAGGGATTTTAGGAAAAAAAACAGGATTTGAGGAAAATATTAATTCGAGTTTTCCTCATGAAGAAGTTCCAGAAACTAAAACCTCACCTGTTTTAAATGCTGAAACTTTTGATGATGCAGCAAAGAAAGATTTCTTAAATGGTGCTAAAATAGCTTACGAAAGTATTATTACTAGTTTTTCTAAAGGAGATCTAAAATCAATAAAAAATTTACTAGCAAAAGATGTATATGATCAATTTGATGAAGCTATCAAAGATAAAAAAGCAAGAAATGTAACTTCTGAAACTACATTTATTGGTATTAATTCTGCAGAAATAAAAGAGCATAACCAAAATAAAAATATACTTGAGGTAACTGTTGAATTTGTAAGTGAAATAATATCCTGCATTAAAGATAAAGATAATAAAATTGTATCAGGTGATGCTCAAAAAGTTAAAAAAGTTCTAGATACCTGGAAGTTTACGAAAGATAGTACTTCGCAAAATCCTAATTGGTTAATAGTAGATACCCAGGCTTAGTTGAATAAAAAGATATCAGATAAAGACAAACGAGATTGGCAAGATTTTATAAATAGTACTGATAAATTAGAAAATAAAGACCAAAAAATTTCTTCAACACCTAAAGGATATATTGAAAGATCTATTGATTTGCATGGTTATACCCTAGAGGAAGCAAATCAAAAAATGAATTCTTACATTGAAGAGTGTTTTATTAATAGAGTTAATAAAATTAAAGTCATCACAGGAAAGGGTTTGAGATCTAAAAATTTAAATGATCCATATCAATCTAATAATTTAAGTATACTAAAACACTCTGTTCCTAATTTTATTAAAAGTAACAATAAGTTAATGAGTAAAATAATAAGTATTGATTTTGAAGCCGTTGAAAATCCATCTGTGGGAAATTTTGATATTTTTTTAAAAAAAAGAAAGTAAAAATTATAAAATAAATTTTGAAAGATCTGCGTCTTTTACTAGTTCACCAATGTTTTTCTTAATATAATTAGAGTCTATACTGATTTTTTCTCCAGCTCTATCTGTTGCTGTAAAACTAATTTCATCTAAAACTCTTTCAATAATTGTATGCAGTCTTCTAGCACCTATGTTTTCAACTGTTGTATTTACTTCACTTGCAATTGTCGCGATGGTATCAATTCCATCTTCAGTAAATTCTAGATCTACATTTTCTGTTTTAAGTAAAGCTTTGTATTGTTTAATTAAACTATTATCTGGCTCTTTTAAAATTCGCTTAAAATCCTCACTATTTAGCGCATCTAGCTCAACTCTGATTGGTAATCTTCCTTGAAGTTCAGGCAAAAGATCTGATGGTTTTGCTAGTTGAAAGGCTCCTGATGCTATAAATAATATATGATCTGTTTTAATTGGACCATATTTAGTGCTCACAGTTGTCCCCTCAATTAATGGAAGCAAATCTCTTTGAACACCCTCTCTTGAAACATCTCCTCCAACCCTATCAGTTCTTGCTGAGATTTTATCTATTTCATCTAAAAATACGATACCGTTGTTCTCAGTTGTATTTTTTGCTGATTTAATAATTTTGTCTTGTTCAATTAATTTATCAGCTTCTTCGTTTAATAATATTTCATGAGACTCTTTTACTAACATTTTTTTCTTCTTAGCTTTTTGACCCATAGATTTTCCTAGCATGTCTGAAATATTAATCATTCCAACATTTGCACCAGGCATTCCAGGAATTTCAAATGACGGCATTCCACCACCACTTTCTGTAACAGCTATTTCAATTTCATTATCATCCAAATCACCGTCTCTTAATCTTTTTCTAAAACTTTCTCGTGTTGCAACACTGGCTTTATTCCCAACTATTGCATCAAGAACTCTGTCCTCTGCTAATTTCTGAGCTTTAGCGTGAACTTCTTTTCTTTTTTTTACTTTTTCCATTGCAATGGCAATTTCAAGAAGATCTCTTATGATTTGTTCTACATCTCTTCCAACATAACCTACTTCAGTAAATCTTGTTGCTTCAACTTTTACAAATGGTGCTTCAGCTAATTTTGATAGTCTTCTAGATATTTCTGTTTTACCAACACCTGTTGGTCCCATCATTAAAATATTTTTTGGAAGAACTTCATCTTTCATATCTCCTTCTAAAGCTTGTCTTCTCCATCTATTTCTTAAAGCAATTGCAACAGCTCTTTTTGCATTATTTTGTCCAACAACAAATCTATCTAACTCAGAAACTATTTCTCTTGGAGATAATGAGTTTTGAATATTATTTTTTTCTTTTTTTACTTTAGCGTTTGGTAGAGTTGTAACGTTTGATTTTTCCATATTAAATTTTTTCAATGTTTAAATTGTTATTGGTGAAAACACATATTTCAGATGCAACTTTAATAGCTTTTTTTGCTATTTCTTCTGCAGATAAATCTGTATCCATTAAAACTTTTGCAGAAGCTAGTGCATAATTACCACCAGATCCAATTCCAATTACATCTCCTTCAGGCTCTAAAACATCACCAGTTCCTGAAATAATAAAACTATTTTCCTTATCACCTACAGCCATTAAAGCTTCTAACCTTCTTAAATACTTATCTGTTCGCCAATCTTTAGCTAATTCAACAGCTGCTCTTGCCAAATTTCCAGCATGTTTTTCAAGCTTAGACTCTAATCTCTCAAATAATGTTAATGCATCTGCAGTCGATCCAGCAAACCCTGCGATCACATTTCTTTTCTCAATCCTACGAACTTTGTTTGCAGTTTTCTTAATTACTGTATTTCCCATACTAACTTGGCCATCTCCAGCAACTACTACTTCGTTATTTTTTCTCACCAATACTATTGTTGTCATGGAATATAGATGGATATTAAATCTTATAGTTCAAGACCATGTCTAGAATTATTGCCATAATTGAATAATAGATATATACCTTTTTCAAACTATGAAACGTAAAGCCAAAATAAGTAGAAAAACAAAAGAGACCAACATCAGTGTTGATTTAAATATTGATGGTAAGGGTAAGTACAAAGTTGACACAGGCATAGGATTTTTAGATCACATGCTTGAGCAATTATCTAAACACTCTTCGATGGATATGAATATTAAGGCCAAAGGTGATACACACATTGATCTTCACCATACAACTGAAGATACAGGAATTGCAATTGGTGAATGTTTAAAAAAAGCATCAAAAAAATTTGTTGGTATAAAAAGATATGCGCATGCAATGATACCAATGGATGAAACATTAACTAGAGTTGCAATTGATGTTTCAAACAGACCTTATTTAATTTGGAAAGTAAAACTGAAAGTAGAAAAATTAGGTGAGATGGATACGGAACTATTCAAAGAATGGTTTCAAGCTTTTTCACAGGCTGCAGGCATTACTTTACATGTTGAAAATATTTATGGAGATAACAGTCACCACATAATCGAGTCTTGCTTTAAAGGATTAGCAAGATCTTTACGTGCTGCTTTAGAAATGGATCCAAGAAATAAAACCACAATACCTTCTACAAAAGGTTCTTTATAAATTTAATGAACGTCACAATTGTTGACTACAATTCAGGCAACATAAGTTCTGTAATAAATTCATTTAAAGAAGTCTCAAAAAATAAAGTAAACATTGAGGTAACATCAGATCTTACGACCATAAAAATTAGCGATAAAGTTGTATTACCAGGACAAGGTTCTTTTAAAAACTGTATTGATGGACTTAAGAGTATCAGCGGTTTGATAGATACTCTTAACGAATTTGCATTAGAAGTTAAAAAACCACTTCTTGGAATTTGTGTAGGCCTTCAAATGTTTGCAGATGTTGGTTATGAGGAAACTGAAACAAAAGGCCTAGGATGGATTTCAGGCAAAGTTTCTAAAATTGATAACCAAGACGGTAAATTTAAGCTGCCACACATTGGTTGGAATGAAATTAACATAATGAAAGACAGTAAGATTTTTAAAGGTATAGAAAATAATTCTCACATGTACTTTGTACACAGTTACGAGTTTGTGCCTGAAAATAAATCTGTAATTTCTGCAACAACTGATTATTCAAGTAATGTTGTATGTGCTGTTGAAAAAGAAAATATATTTGGCACCCAATTTCACCCCGAAAAAAGTGACAAAATTGGTCTTAAAATTATTGATAACTTTATTAATTTATAAATATGAAAAATATAGATTTAAGTTATTTAGTTGGGAAAGATATTTCTATCGCTCTTAAGAAGGCCCAAGAACTTTCAGAAAAAAATTTAGAAGGTAAAATTCATGCACATAAAATTTATAACTTTTTGCTAGATCAAATACCAAATGAATATTCAGAGTCTAAGTTTCATGTTTTGAGAGGAATATTGAGGGAAAAAATCTGGAATAATGAGAGAATATTTTTTTGGAATGAAAAATTTTTTTCACAGGCTGGACAAGATAAAGTTATAAAAAACCATTTCTTTCCAAATAAAAAAAATGGATTTTTTTTAGAAATTGGAGCATATGATGGTATTGAAGGGAGTAATTGTTTTCATTTTGAAAAATTTCTCAACTGGAATGGAATTGCATTTGAACCTTCAAAAGTTCAATACGAAAAACTTAAAAATAATAGAAATTGTAAAATTTTAAATAAAGCTATTAGCAATTCTGTCGTAGAGGTTGACTTTCTTGAGGTTATCGAAGGCCTTACTCAGATGAGTGGAATTAAAAACGAAAACTATACTGCTGAAAAAATTATAAAAAAAAACGGCCAAAGCAAAACAGAGATTTCTAAAATCATTACAACAACCTTTGATCAAGAGGTATCAAGTGATCAAGAAATTGACTATTTATCCATAGATATTGAAGGTGGTGAATTAAGTGTATTAGAGACAATTGATTTTGAAAAGTATACTATTAAGGTAGTTTCAGTTGAAAATAATCTTCCTGATAAGTTTAATTTTAATTCTTTTTTTATAAGTAAAAACTTTTCTTTTTTTGATAGAGTTGGACAGGATGAAATTTTTTATAATAATGGTCACTTTAAACTAAATTGATGAAGATATTTCCAGCTATAGACATTAAAGATAGAAAATGTGTTCGATTAATTAAAGGAGACTTTGATAATAAAACTGAATATGACATATCACCAGTTGATCAAGCTGGTAAATATAGAGACCATGGTTTTAAAAATTTACACATAGTTGATTTGGATGGAGCACTAACAGGGGAAACTGTAAACATTGATATTATTGAGGAAATTGTAGGCAAATTTAATCTTAAAATTGAAATAGGTGGTGGTGTGAGAAACTTTGATAGTATCCAAAAATATACTGACGCTGGAGTCGAGAAAGTTATTTTAGGTAGTGCTGCAATAAAAAATAAAAATTTTTTAAAAAAAGCATGTGATAAATTTCCAAATCAAATTGCTCTAGGATTAGATGCTAAAGATGGATATTTATCTGTCTCTGGTTGGAAAGAAAATTCTAATTTAAAAACTTTAGAATTTTTAAAAGATGTAAATGATTATGGAGCTACGAGATTAATTTATACAGATATTAATAGAGATGGAATGAAGATGAGCCCAAACTTTGATGAAACAGAAAACGTTGCTAATAATTCAAATTGTCCTGTTATAATTTCAGGTGGTGTTTCTTCAATAGATGATATTAAAAAAGCTAAAGAATTAGGAAATAAAAATATTGAAGGAATTATTGTTGGTAAAGCTATATATGATGCAGATATTAAATTAGATGAACTTGCAAAAGAAATAGATGCTTAAAAATAGAATTATACCTTGTTTAGATGTTAAAAACGGAAGAGTTGTAAAAGGTATAAACTTTGTTGATTTACAAGATGCAGGAGACCCAGTGGAGCAAGCTAAAATTTATAGTGATGGTGGTGCAGATGAAATTTGTTTTTTAGACATCACTGCTTCAAATGAAAATAGAGATACCATTTATGAGGTAGTGAAAGATACTTCTAAAAAATGTTTTGTACCTTTAACAGTTGGTGGTGGAGTTAGAAGTGTTGATGATATTAGTAAACTTTTAAACTGTGGCGCTGATAAAGTTTCAATTAATACAGCTGCAGTACAAAATGCTGATGTTGTAATTAGAAGTTCAAAAAAATTTGGATCTCAATGTATCGTCGTTGCAATTGATGCTAAAAAAAATGGAGATAGATGGGAAGTTTTTACCCACGGAGGTAGAAATAATACTGGAATTGATGCTTTAAAGTTTGCAAAAGAGATGGAAGAGAGTGGAGCAGGTGAGTTGTTGGTCACTTCAATGGACAGAGACGGTACTCAGGTAGGCTATGACATTGATCTTATGTTTAAAATTTCTTCAATGGTAAACATACCTACAATAGCATCAGGAGGAGTTGGTAATCTTGATCACTTAGTTGATGGAATTAAATTAGGCAATGCTAGTGCGGTTTTGGCAGCATCTATATTTCACTATGGTAAATATTCTGTCAAGGAAGCTAAAGAATATTTGGACTCAAAAGGAATACCTGTTAGGATTTGAGATGCTAAATACCCTTGAGAGCCTATTTAAACTTGCAAGACAAAGAAAATCTTCACCAGTTGATGGTTCTTATACTAATAAACTTCTGAGTGATAAATCTTTGAGTAAAGCAAAAGTTTTAGAGGAAATAAATGAATTGATAGAGGCAGTAGAAGAAGATACAAATAAAATTCATGAAGCAGCAGATGTGTTTTATCATCTAACCATGTACCTTGAGGCTAATAATATTAAAATTGAAGATGTAATGAGTGAACTAGATAAAAGAAAAAAATGAGTCATAAATTTTATAAACCTGCAAGATCAAGATTGCAAAGAAGTGAATTAGCAGTTCCAGGCTCATCTCCTAAAATGTTTGAGAAAGCTCTTAGTTCTACAGCAGATTATGTTTTTTTAGATTTAGAAGATGCAGTTTCTCCTAATGATAAAATTACTGCTAGAGCAAATGTTATTAAATCTTTAAATGAAATGGATTGGAGAGGTAGTGGTAAAACTATTTCAGTACGAATAAATAGTTTAGATACTCATTACATGTATGCAGATTTAATCGAGATTGTTGAACAAGCTGGAGAAAATGTAGATACAATTTTAATTCCAAAGGTAGGAACAGCAAGTGACGTTTATATGGTTGATTGTTTGTTAACTCAAATTGAAACAAATAAAAAATTAAAAAATAAAATTGGAATTGAGTGTTTAATTGAAACTGCATTAGGTATGTCAAATATTAAAGAAATTGCAACTTCAAGTGAAAGATTAGAGGCATTACATTTTGGTGTTGCAGACTATGCTGCTAGTTTAAGAGCACGAACTACAGTTATAGGCGGTCTTAATGAAAATTATCCAGGAGACCAGTGGCATCATGGTTTATCCGAACTAGTTATGACTTGTAGAGCATATGGAATAAGAGCAATTGATGGACCTTTTGGAGATTTTAATGATCCAGATGCTTATACAGCAGCTGCTAAAAGAGGTGCTGCAATTGGTATTGAGGGTAAATGGGCAATACATCCTTCACAAATCGAATTAGCAAATAACGTGTTCTCTCCTCCTGATGCTGAGGTTATTAAGGCTAAAAGGATCTTAGAAGAGTTAGAAAAAGCTGCAAAAGATGGCAAAGGAGCTGCTCAGCTTGATGGAAGGATGATAGATGCTGCATCAGCTAAAATGGCTGAAAACATTGTAAATATAGACAAGTTAATCCATAATAAATAAATAAAATTATGGACATTCACGAATACCAAGCAAAAAAAATACTTTCAAATTTTGGAGTAACAATTCCTAGAGGTGGAATTGTTTACAGCCCAGAGAATGCTGAAAATAAGGCTAGAGAAATTGGTGGATCAAGATGGGTTGTCAAAGCTCAAATTCATTCTGGTGCAAGAGGAAAAGCTGGAGGGATAATCGTTTGTAATACCCCATTAGAAGTTGCACAAGCAACAGATAAATTATTAGGAAAAAAATTAGTAACAAACCAAACAGGACCTGAAGGTAAAATTGTAAATAGAATTTATATTGAAGAAGCTACAGATATTGAAAAGGAATTATATTTGGGATTAGTTTTTGATAGAAGCTCAGAAAGTATTATGGTTGTTGCATCTACCGAAGGTGGAATGAGCGTAGAAGAAATTTCTAAGGAAAAACCAGAAACAATTATTAGATCTAAAATAGAAGTTGCAGTTGGAATGCAAAATTTCCAAGCCAGAGAATTAGCATTTGGTTTAGGGATTGAACCAGATCTAATAAGAAGAGCTTCCGATACTATAATTGGATGTTATAAAGCTTTCAGCGAATTAGATGCTACAATGGTTGAAGTTAATCCTTTGGTAATTTCAAAACAAAAACAAATTTTAGCTTTAGATTGTAAAATGAGTTTTGATAACAATGCTATGTTTAGAAGAAGTCAAGTTTCTGAACTAAGAGACAAAACACAAGAAGATTCAAAAGAAATTTTTGCATCGGACAGAGGTTTAAACTATGTCAGTTTAGATGGAAATATAGGTAATATTATTAACGGTGCTGGCCTTGCGATGGCTTCAATGGATATGATTAAATTAGCTGGCGGAGCCCCTGCAAACTTTTTAGATGTGGGTGGTGGAGCAACGCCAGAAAAAATAGTTAAAGCTTTTAAATTAGTTACAATGGATGAAAAGGTTAAAGTAATTCTTGTAAATATTTTTGCTGGGATCAACAGATGTGATTGGGTTGCAGAAGGAATTGTAGAAGCGTTAAAAAAAATTGAAATTAAAGTACCATTGGTCATTCGTTTGGCAGGCACTAATGTTGAAAAAGGAAACCAAATTTTAAAAGAGAGTAAAATAAATTATATAGAAGCAAATACCTTAGAGGATGCAGCTAATAAAGCAGTTGCAGCATTAAATAAATAAATCATGACTGTACTTGTAGATAAAAATAGTAGGATAATTATTCAAGGTTTTACTGGTAAAATGGGCTCTTTTCATGCAGATGAGATGATAAAATATGGCTCAAACGTAGTTGGTGGAGTAACACCTGGAAAAGGAGGCTCAAAACATTTAAATTTACCAGTTTTTAATACAGTGAAAGATGCTGTTAATGAAACAGGAGCCGACGCATCAATTTTATTTGTACCCCCAGCTTTTGCAGCCGACTCAGCAATGGAAGCAGCAGATGCTGGAATAAAAATATGTGTAGCAATAGTTGATGGAATACCCTCTCACGATATGATTAGAATAAAAAGGTATATGAGAAGATACACTAAAAGTTCTAAAATGACATTAGTTGGACCAAACTGTGCTGGAATTATTAGTCCTGGAAAATCAATGTTAGGAATAATGCCTGGACATATTTATAAAGAAGGTAGAATTGGAATTATAAGCAGATCAGGAACATTAGGCTATGAGGCTGCCCAACAATTAAAAAACTTGAATATTGGCGTTTCAACAAGTGTAGGAATTGGAGGGGACCCGATTAATGGCAGCTCATTTAGAGATATAATTGAAAAGTTTGAAACTGATAATGAAACAGATGCAATATTAATGATTGGTGAAATCGGTGGTCCTCAAGAAGTTGCCGCTGGTGAATTTGCAAAAGAAAATATGAAGAAACCAGTTATTGCCTACATAGCTGGATTAACTGCTCCAAAAGGAAGAGTAATGGGTCATGCAGGAGCAATAGTTTCAGCTTATGGTGAAAGTGCAATTGAAAAAGTTGAAATTTTAAAAGAGTGTGGAATTACAATTTCTAAAAATCCATCTGTTATGGGTGATACTGTAAAATCAGTTCTAGAAAAAATGTAATCATGAGTTACGATGATAATAATATATTTGCAAAAATATTAAGAAATGAAATACCTTGTAATAAAATTTATGAGGACGAATTTGTTTTATCCTTTCACGATATAAATCCCCAAAAAAAAATTCATGTGCTAGTAATTCCAAAAGGAAAATATGTTGACTTAGATGATTTTAGTCAAAATGCTTCTCCTGAGGAAATGGTTGGATTATTAAAGGGTATAAATATTGTAGCTAAGAAATTAAATATATCTGTTGATACTGGCAAAGGATATAGAGCACTAGCAAATATAAGTGAAGATGGAGGACAAGAAGTGCCACATCTACATTTTCATTTGTTTGGTGGCGAGAAAATCGGTAAAATGGTCTCGTGAAAATTAATGTAGACAGAAGTTTTTTAGAAATAAATTCAATAAGTGATCTAAACCGTTCAAAAAGTCCAGGTTCGAACTTTAAAATTAGTAAAGTAGACCCACCAGATTTCCATCTAAACAAATTTTTCTATAAACAAATTGGAAGAAAGCATAGATGGATAGATAGATTAAGCTGGGGAGATAAAAAATGGATTGAATATGTTGAAAATCCTAGAATAAAAACCTTTATTTTAAAGGATAATGACAACCTAGCTGGATATTATGAAACTATCCGTGATCTAGAACATAATCATTCTGAAATCGCATATTTTGGTATTTTAGAGGAATATTTTGGAAAGAAATGTGGAGGCTATCTTCTTACACAGGCTATTCATAAATTATTTGAGGAAGGAACATCAAGAGTTTGGCTACATACTTGTTCACTGGATCATGAAAATGCAATTAAAAATTATTTAGCAAGAGGAATGCAAGTATTTAAATCTGAAAAAATAAATGTTGAGGTTAATTAATATACTTTTGTAGAGAAAATATTTTTTCTTCAACTTCAATATTAATATTAATATCACTTAAAAAAGTTTGTATTAGATTTTGGTAGATATCTTTAGTTTCCCAACCTATTAAATCTAAACTTTCTTTATCAAAAAAAACCTTAATCGAATTATTTTCGTATTTAAAATTAAAGACATAATAAAAAGGATAATCCTTATCATCTTCTGCCTCAGTCATTTTTGAAATTAAAAATTTTTTATCTAGAATAAAATTTAAAGGTGTTTTATCTAATGGATATCTATAGTAATTTGTGATTTTATCTGAATTGATAACCAGGGATTTACCATTTGAAACGAGTATTTTGTTGTAAATATCATAATATTCACAAAAAATTTTCTTAGGGTATAAAATAATACATTCTCCTTTCTCTATATTATTATTATCTATCTTCTGAATAAATTTGAATTGCAAAGTATTTATATTTTCTAAGTGATTTATGATTTTTTGATTTGAAGAACTGTTAGCATTTAAATTAAAAAAAAAAATCAAAAAAAAAACTAAGTATTTTTTCATTTAAGCACTTCTCTTTTGCCAACATGATTTGCTTGGCTTACTTCTCCGTTTGCCTCCATTTGATCAACAATCCTTGCTGCCCTATTATAACCAATTTGTAATTTTCTTTGTAAAAAGGAAGTTGATGCTTTTCTCTCAGATTTAACTATTTCAAGTGCTGTATTATATAATTCATCTAAATTTTCATTATCTTTCGAAACATTATTATTTTCTTTTTCATCTGCGAAATTAAGAATTTCATCAACATAATCTGGTTCAGCTTGATTTCTTAAAAAATTATTTATTTTCTCTATTTCTCCCTCTGATACAAATGGTGCATGAATTCTAGTCATTCTGTTTGCAGAAGTCATATAAAGCATATCTCCTTTTCCAAGTAATTGCTCAGCACCTTGCTCACCAAGAATTGTTCTACTATCTATTTTGGAAGTAACTTGAAATGATATTCTGGTTGGAAAGTTAGCTTTAATTGTTCCAGTTATGACATCAACACTTGGTCTTTGAGTAGCCATTATAATATGTATTCCTGCAGCTCTTGCCATTTGTGATAACTTTTGAATGTAATTCTCTATATCTTTTCCAGCAACAAGCATTAAATCTGACATTTCGTCAACAATTACAACGATATAAGGCATAGAAATTCTGTGTTTTTCGTTATATCCATCAATATTTCTTACTCCTACTTTTGTCATTAATTTGTATCGATTTTCCATTTCTTTCACTACCCACCCTAAGACAGAGGCGGCTTTTTTTGCTTCAGTAATTACAGGACATAGCAAATGTGGAATTCCTTCATATGTAGACAGTTCTAACATTTTTGGATCAATCAATATAAACTTACATTTTTCTGGTGAGTGTTTATATAAAAGGGACAAGATAATTGTATTTATACAAACTGATTTACCCGAACCTGTTGTACCAGCTATAAGTAAATGAGGCATGGTACTCATATCGCCTGTTATCGGTAATCCCGAAATACTTTTTCCAAGTGCAATTGGTAGTTTGATATCCTTTTTTTTATAATTAGAGTCAGAAATTATTTCACTTAAGTAAACATTTTCCCTCATTGGTTTAGGCAATTCAATTCCTATAGTATTACTCCCAGGTATAGTTGCAATTCTTGCAGACTCCGAGCTAGTGTTTCTTGCAATATCTTCAGAAAGATTAATTATTTTTGATACTTTGACACCAGGTGCTGGTTCAAATTCATATAATGTAACTACAGGTCCTTGACTTACTTTTTTAATCTCACCTTCAACACCAAAATCCAATAAAATTTTTTCTAAAGTTTTTTCATCAATTCTATTTTCGGAAGAATTTTTATCTTTTTTTGAGGAAGCCTTTAAAAAATCTAAGGAAGGTAATTTATATTTTATCATTTTTTTATTTGATGGTGATATATTTTCAAAAGGAAAATTTTCTTGGATTCTAGTTTCACTATTAATATAATCATTCTCGTTTATTAAATTTTCATCATAATTTGTAGCAACATTTCTGACAGGAATTTTTTTTGATTTTAAAAAAATTGAACTAATATATCTAATTGATTTAAATCTGAAGTTTATACTTAAAAGAAAAAAAAGAAAAATTAAAATTATTAAAAATACATAACTTATTTTGTGATTTAGTTTTATTAAACTTGTAATAAAAGTATCTTCAAATAAATTTCCTATAAATCCATTATTACCATTAATTGTTAACCAAAATGTATCGGTATGGAAAGTAGTAAAAAATATTGTTCCTAAAACTACATATACGATTGTGAAAAATAAACTTTCAATAATATACAAAATCTTTTTATTAATTATCACAGAAAAGGATATAAAAAATAGTGAAATTGGAACTAGTAAAGAAATTAATCCAATAGATTGGTATAATATATCTGAAGCATAGCTACCTTTTATTCCTAATAGATTTTTAATTTCAGCATTGTCTGGGAATATAAAGTTGGGATCTTCAGGTGAGTAACTAAGCAGTGATATTAACAACAATACAGAAAAACTTAGTAAAATTACACCCATTAGTTCTGAAAGTCTTTTAAAAAGAAAAGTAGATGCTTTATCTAAGAGAATTTTAATTTTCATTTTGTTATTAATGATTTGTCACTTTGTATCATTTAATTTTTGCTGGTAAAATTAAATAATATTATGAACATTTGTCTATTAGGAAATAATTTAACTAATCTTGTTTTAGCCAATATATTACTTAAGAAAAAGATTAATGTTAAAATTATTTGTCAATCTGAAATATCACTATCAAAAAATACCAACAGAACTATAGCTATTTCTAATGAAAATTATAAATTTTTAAAAGAGAACATAAAAGGGCTTAGTATTTTAGGATGGCCTACTGAAAAAATTAAAATTTATTCAGATAAAAATATTTCTTCGGAGTTATTTGAATTTAAAAATAAAAGCAACAGTAATTTTCATTTATTGAAATACATTGAATTATATAATTTATTAAAAAAAAATAAATCTTTAAAATTTAGAAAACTTAAAAATTTAAATTTTGAAAATCTAAAAAAAAATAATTTTGACTTAGTCATTAACTCAGAACAAAATAATACAATTACAAAAAAATACTTTCAGAGAAAAATAGAGAAAAAATATAAAGCTTTAGCTCACACTGCAATAATAAGTCATAAGAAAATTGTAAACAAAGTTGCTGTACAAATTTTTACTAGCAAAGGACCTTTAGCATTTCTTCCTTTATCAAATAATCAAACATCAACCGTTTTTTCTTGCAATTCAGATAAATTAATTAACAAAAAACAATTCATGGAAATTATTAAAAAATATAATTCAAAATATGAAATAAAGAATATCAGTGAAATTGAAACTTTTAATATTAAGTTTTTAGTATTAAGAAATTATATTTTTAGAAATATCTTAGCTTTTGGAGATTTGATTCACAAGGTCCACCCTCTAGCAGGACAAGGATTTAATATTACCATTAGAGATATTAGATCTCTTTTAAATATTTTGGATGAAAATATTAGATTAGGAATAAATGATGGTGGACTAATTGCAAAAAAATTTGAGGAAAATAATAAACATATTAATTTTATGTATGGATTAGGAATAGATACTATAAATTCTTTTTTTAATCTTGATAGTAAGCTAAATAATACTTTATCTGAGCCTATATTTAAAATTTTGAAAGGTAATAAATTTCTAAATAATTATGCAACATTTTTATCAAATTAATTTTTCTTTTAAAAGTTATTGCAAAGTTTTATTATTAAAATTATCTAAAATATAAGTATTTAGAATTTCCTCTAATTTTTCCTTTCTTAAGTTTAAATCTTTACTCTCAAGTAAAACTTGTTTTTCTTCCAATGAAAATGGTGAGGCCATTGAAAGAGTATTAATAGTTTGATCTAAACTCTGTTTTTCAATTTCTTTCCAATTAATCTCATACCCTTGTTTTTGGAAGAGACCTTTTAAATTCTTAAATATTAACTCTAAATCTGAAAATTTCATTTCATGTGATTTCTCTGATAGATCTGCAGAAAATTCGTCGTATTTTACTGAACATTCTCTATATAAATTATCATTATTTACTTCATTTAATATCTTAAATCTGCAAATTCCACTTAAAACTATTAAGTATCTACCATCATCAGTTTCATTAAAACTCGTAATTTTTCCTGCACACCCAACTTCATGTAAATCAGGTTTCTTTAGCTCACCTGTCTTTTTTGGCTGTATCATACCTATAATTCTATTACTTTTCATACTTTTATCGATCATTTTGATATACCTTGGCTCAAAAATATTTAATGGAACAGTTGTACGTGGAAATATAATAAAATTAGATAATGGAAAGACAGGCAATATATTTGGAAGATCTTCTTTTTTCATAGCATTTAAAATATAACAATTAATAAATGATTTCAAATTTTTTTGATAAAAAAAAACAGAAAATTTTAGAGTTATATAAAGAAAAAAAGTATCAAGATGTAATTAAATTTGGAGAAAAATTAATTAAAAAAAAATCTAATGATACTCAACTAATTTACTTATTAGGTTTAAGCTCTATAAATCTTCAAAAACATTTGAATGCTGAAAAATACTTTGAGAAATTATTATCTTTAAAAAAAACATACGAAATATATTATATTTATGGAAACATACTCAAAAGTTTAAAAAAATATTCCGAAGCATCCGCTTCATTTGAAAAAGCAATTGAATTAAATCCAAATTTTTCAGAGGCATTTAATAATTTAGGTAATATAAAAAAATCTTTAAATGAACCAGGTAAGGCAATTGAATGTTTTAAAATGGCCATCAAGTTAAAAGATAATAATATAGAAGCACTCTTTAACCTCGCATCAATATATCAAGAAAATAATAAATTTGAGGATTTAATTAAAATATATAAAAAATTATTACAGTTTGATAAGAATCATATTAAAACTCTTTACAATCTAGGATCAGCCTATTTATTTTTAGGAAATATATTAGAGGGAAAAAATTACTTTGAAAAAGTGTTAAAATTAGATCAATCAAATATCCCAAGTTTTAGAAATTATGTCAGCATAACTAAAATAGATAAGAACGATAAGTTATTTAAGCATTTCCAAAATTTAAATTTCGATAAATTAAATAATCATGAAAAAATTTTAATTTTCGATGCTTTAAGTAAATGTTATTTTGACCAAAAAAACAATGACTTAGGTTTCAACTATTTAGAAAAATTAAATGTAATAAAAAAAGAAACTACAAAATTCTCCCTCTCAAAACAACAAGACAAATATAAAAATATCAAAGAATTTTTTGAGAGTACTGCCAATTTCAATTTAAAATTTAGCGATGGAATTAAAAGTAAACCAGTTTTTATACTTGGTATGCCAAGGTCAGGAACCTCTTTATTGGAGCAAATTTTATCTACACATTCAAAAATTCATGGAGCTGGAGAGCTAAATTATCTAGAGAAAATTATAAATCAGTTAGGTTTAATAAAACCAAAAGATATAAAATATTACTTTACTGAAATTAGAAATTATTATTATAAAAATTTATCAAAAATTTCCGAAAAACCTTACATAATTGACAAGACTCCACTAAATTGTAGATGGATAGGTTATATTGTTAATGCTTTTCCAGAAGCGAAAATCATTCATATAGATAGAAATCCTATGGCAGTTTGTTGGTCAAATTATAAGACATTATTTGTTGATAATGGACTTGATTTTAGTTTGAGCCAAGAAGATATGGCTAAATATTTTATTTTGTATAATGACTTAATGAAATTTTGGTTTAAAAAATTTAAAAATCAAATTATCAATATAAATTATGAAGATTTTGTAAAAGATTTCGAATTACAAACAAAAAATATTCTATTAAAATTTGATTTAGATTGGGAAGATGAGTTAAGAAATTATGAAAAGACTCATAGAGTAGTTAAAACTGCATCTTTTAATCAGGTTAGAGATAAAATTAAAAAAAATACATCAAAACAATGGGAAAAATATAGTGATTACCTTAAGCCTATGCAAAATATTTTAAAAAATAATCAGATCAAATTTTAAATTTTTTAATACTTCTTGCAATTCAAAAACACGCTATTTATAATAAGCTTAATTGGCGGGCATAGCTCAGTGGTAGAGCGTCTCGTTGCCAACGTTTTATAATTCAGGTTACTTTTTAAGTATGCCAGAATTTCAAACGTTAAGTTTACTTTCTGGCACACTCTCGGCACAATTAAAGAAGAATTATTTGCCTATTCTTTTATCGGTTTCAATAGAAGCCCAATGATCAGCAGGATCATAATCAGGATCTGTTTTTTCAGATGATCCTAACCATTCTGCAAGATCTCTGCCATCTGGTTCATAATCTTTATACAAATCAAGTTGATCTTTTTGAGATTTATTTATCTTAGTCTTCCTTCTAGACATAATTGTTTACCTCCTTTCTATTAATTTTTCTTTTCCAATTAATTCCTTTGTTCCAAGGAATGTTCCCAGTTTTATATTTTTTCCCTTTATTCCATGGCGCTTTTCCTATTCTTGCATTAGATATTTTTTTTCTCGTATCTGGAGAGTGATTTCTCCCAAACATGCCATTTTTTTCACCTTTTACACCAAGTCCAATATTCTTCTTATGCAATTTAGAAAGCTTCATCCCCTTTCTAGAATTAGAAATTTTTTCTCTAAATTCTTTTGGAAATTTTTTACCTTTATTTATCTTTGAACATTTTGCATAAAATTCTGGACCTAGAATTCTTGTCTTATTAGATTTTATAACTGCAGCTTTATGCTTTTCAGATGAAAATGATTTACCTTTTTTGGAAATAGATATTTTCCTCTTTGACTCTTCATCCAAAAAAATAGCTGGGAAGGCATTTTTGTTTACCCAATCAAAACGTCTATAAATTTTTTTATTAATTTTTGTTTCGTAATTTCTAGCTTCTTCGATACTATTAAAAGTCCAGCATATTTTATAAACAAAATTATCTTTATTCCTTTTAAATTCTTCACAAAAATCTTTGTCACTTTTACTACTTCCAAAATATATAAATGAAAAATCACTTAAAGGAGCTACTTTGTTTGCCCATCTTACTCCATGATATTTTAAATTATCAGATTTTCTTTTTATGAAGTAGGTATATGGTTTAACTTTATTGAATTCTTTTGATTTCATATTAGTTAATACTTACCTCGTTATCATTTGTTTTATGAAGTTTTACTCTTTGTGAAAATACTTTCTGTAGTTTAAGTAAATTTTCAATCATCCAATCAGCGTACGCTTTCCATTTGATTTTATTGTCGATATCAAAGTCTTCGTTATAAAAACGAATGTTAGAGCACTTTTTATCTTCCTTGGTGAACCATTTGAAAGATCCTCCAAACTCATCTTCAACCTCTTGTTTTTGTTGCATTAATCTATGATATAAATCTTTATCTGATCTTATTCGAATACCAACACTCATAGCTTCTCTATTAGTATCAACAGTTGCTGACATACATGTGCCCGTTGTACCAATTGCGAAGTTTAGCCAATGACAAGCTTTTGGTGTGTGTGGTTTAATAGAAGTTATTTTTCTTTCGTTTAGTCTATCTTTTAGAAATACCCAAAAGTCTTGTTGCTTTTTTTTTGTTTCAGTTAGTTTTCCATAAGTTTTATAACCATCTGAATTAATGCTTTTTGACCAATTATTTGGTTGGCTTACAACATTAAAAACAGGATAGTGGTGACCATTACCTTTTTTAACTTCAATAACTATACCAAAGAAATTTATTCCTTGAGCAGTATGTTCATTCAACCAGTCCAAGGTTGCTCTGTGTTCGTCACTAAATTCTGAAGCTACCCATATAATAGTTACAGCATCTAATCCTGATGCATAAGTTAAAAGTTGACCTAAATGCTTGTGGTCAGTGCTTTCTAATTGATTTTCAATTAATACTGGATTTTCCCCCTCATCTTTACAGAATATATCTGCTCTGTAAGGACCTACAGGTTTTTCCTTTTCCTCAACAGTTAAATCAATACCAATTGCTTCACCAATGTGGTCTATATTATCTGATTGAGCCAACCAAGGAGTAAAATCATTTGTTTCATTTTCCCATATATTTCTTATGTCTACATTTTCTAATGTGTTTAATTGTGTTTTCATATTTTTATAACTAGAGTTTTTATGCCCTGAACAATCCAAGATTGAATAATAAGGAGAAAAGAACTATTCATTTTTTCTTGTGACTGTTCAGAGCATAATTTCATCTATTTTCCTTTCTGTTGTGTTGTTTTTGTTTTTTTTGTTCATGAGATAACCATAATTAAAACAATCAAAATAAACCCGTCGTTTAAATTGATTCTTTACGGACAAGAAAAAAGTAACTAGAGTAAGAAAATGAAGGAAAAACGTTACATAAATAGAAACCCCTATTCTATTGAAGATAGTCTTAAAGATATAATTGAAAAAATTGGAGATACAGGTCTCAAAGAAGCAACAGGAAAAGGTAAAGACACTTTTCTAAAAAAGAGCAATCCTGAGCACCCAGGTAGACATATTGATCTAAAAGATGCAGTTGATTTAGATATATATTGCAGAAAAAATGGTTTTGGAACACCTTTGCTTGAAAGCTATAAAACTATTTTAGACAAGGCCACTGGAAATTCCACTAACTATAAGCCAGATGAAATCCGTCAAACAGTGACAAAAATTCTTGAAGAGCTTGGTGACGTTTCAGAAACTGTTAGTAGTGCAATAAAAGATGGAATAGTAACTAAAACAGAAAAAAATAAAATATCGAAAGAAATTAAAGAATTAGAAATACAAATTTCGACAATTAAGAAGCAAGTTGGTCTTGGTGAAAAACATGATTACAAATATAAAACTGGAGAAAAAATTAAAAATCGTGATGAAGATGGCCTGAAATCCACCTAAAAATCTCGGCACACTCTCGACACACTTCAGTTGAAATTTTACTAAAATAGCTTCTTGCTTAATTTTTAAAAAGCTAATACTTTCAATACTTATAGAATAAGCGGGCATAGCTCAGTGGTAGAGCGTCTCGTTGCCAACGAGAAGGTCGTGGGTTCGAGTCCCATTGCCCGCTCCAATTTTAGCCTATGTTTTTTGTGATAACTGAACAATATTTTATAATTAATTGGCTGATCACAGTATGAGTTTTTCAACAGATAAAAATGAGCAGGATCAATTAAATAAAATTATAATTAGTTATAATACAAAATCACTAAAAGAAGCATTACTGGAAGCTAACTATAACAGATCAAAGGCACCTAATTTAAGTAATTTCCCACAATTCCATAATATTGTTGGATTAATTAACTTTAGGTTGAATGACTTGAAACAGGCAATTTTTGATTTTGAAACTGCCATTAAAATTAATCCTAATTTCCATACAGCATATTACAATTTAGGTCTAGTTTATTTTAATACTAAAGATTTAAAAAAATCCTATGATTGTTTTGTAAAAGCTTTAACCATTAAAAAAGATTATAAGCTTGCTAGAGATAAGATTATTGAATTATTATCTTTCTACAAACCTGATAATTACAACGAAAATCAAATATTAGATTTGAACAAAAAAATATTCAATATCCCTTGTAAAATAGATTTTACTAAAAAAATATCAGACAGTCATATGATAAACTACTTTAAAAAGTGCAAAAAAATTGTTTCAAAAAACTTAGCTGATCTAACGTATAATAAAGTACAAATTTTTCGAAAAAAATCTATTTTTCTTAATTGTGAAAGACATAAATCAATCTTTTTTAAATACAATACTATTCCTGAATATTGCTTTGGATGTTTTAAAGTAGTTGTGGAGACTAAAAATTTTTTTGATTTATTAAAAGTTTCTTTAATTTTTGATAAAATTGAATTTTTTAATAATTTTAATAGAAAAAATATGATTGACAAAAGAACAAATGAAGACGTATTTAAAAGTATAATATATTGTACAAGTTTACAACAAGTTCTTGATGTTGAGAAAAAAACAAAAAAAGTTTTTGAGACTTTATTAGATAATTTTACTGTTGAAAGTAAACGTGGTTGCCATGAATATTCAATAAAATATCCAGAATATAAGAAAATTTATAAAATAGAATCTGAATTGATGAGCTTCCCAAAGAAATGGTCAAATAATGAAAGGAAATTTGACTTAGAAAACAACAAGGAAGGCATTAAAGATCAAATATTTGTTCACGATACTCAAAAAGGAATTTCATTGCACGAATTTCTCATTATAAATAATTGGTTTAAAGATCAAAAAATATCAATTTAAAATATAAAGACCATCTGCCGCTTGCAATTCTTAAATCTAATATTTATAATTAGTTTAAATGTCTGATTTAGCCGATAAAAAATGTATTCCTTGCGAGGGAGGAATTCCAAGTTTTAACTTAGAGGAAATTCATAAATACCTTAAGAAAGTTGATGGATGGGATGTAGAGTCTCTAGATAAAAAAGATTACTATATAATTAAAAATTTCAAATTTAACAATTTTTTAGAAAGCCAATCTTTTGTAAATCAAGTTGGAGAAATTGCTGAACAAGAAGGCCATCACCCTGATATATGGTTTGGTTGGGGATATGCAAAAATTAAAATACAAACACATGCAATTAATGGATTGCATGAAAGCGATTTTGTGCTTGCTGCAAAAATTGATAAAATCAATTAAATTTTAATGTTTGAAATGCCTAGTTTTTGAAAAAACTAATATTATTCCTAATTTATCAGCAAATTTAATAATTTCTTTATCACGAATAGAACCTGAAGGCTGAATAATGGCACTAACACCGTTTTGTACTAGAGTTTCAATTCCATCTATAAAAGGAAAGAAAGCATCTGAGGCTGCTAAGATTATATCATTCTCATTAATTTTTTGGAATTTTTTCATTTTATCAATTGCTATTTTACAACTATCCAGCCTACTTGGTTGACCTGAACCAATACCAATAGTTGAACTTTTTTTCGTTAAAACAATTGCATTAGATTTTACGTTTCTACATACATTGAAAGCAAACAATAGATCATTAAAAATTTTTTTTGTTGGTTTAGTTTTAGAGACAACCTTAAAATTATCTTGTGTGAAAACTTTGTTATCAAAACTTTGAATTAATAAAGAGTCAAAGTTGCTATTAATATTAGCTGAGTTTTGTCTACCCAATTTAGATGCATCAATCAGTCTTAAATTTTTTTTCTTTTTTAGGATTTTCAGAGAATCCTTATCAAACCCGAGTCCAATAATTACTTCTAAAAATATTTTATTTAATTCTAAAGCTATTTTTCTATTTACTTTAAAATTACAAGAGACAATTCCTCCAAAGGCACTTATTGGATCACAAGCTAGAGCCTCTTTATAACTCTCAATTTTACTCTTATTCACTGAAACACCACAGGGGTTTGCATGTTTCACAATTACAGTTCCAATATTTTTTGGAAGTGTTTGTGAAATATTTAATGCGGCATAAATATCATTATTATTATTATAACTTAATGTTTTCCCATTCAATTGTGATATACCTAAATCATTATATCTACTATAAATTGCTGATTGTTGATGAGGGTTTTCACCGTATCGTAAAACACCTATCAAATTTCCATGAATGGTTTTCTTTTGAGGAAAATGAACATTATTTTTTACATTTAAATATTCTGAAATTACCGAGTCATAGTATGCAGTCAAATTAAAAGCTTCTTGAGATAGTTTTTTTCTAAACTCTAGGCTTGTAGCACCGTTATTTTTTTCTAAATTTAAAATGAATTCTTTGTATTGAAGTGGAGAGGTTAGAACAGTTGTATATTGATAATTTTTTGCTGCTGCTCTTACAAGAGTTGGACCCCCAATATCTATGTTTTCAATAAGTTTATTTTGGTCTTTTGTGTTTTTTAATGTTTCTTCAAATGGATAAAAATTGACTACAACTAAATCTATTTCGTTATAATTATTTCTTTTTAGTTCCTTTTTATGATTTTTATTTTCCCTTTTGCTTAAAATACCTGCATACAACTTTGGATGAAGTGTTTTAACCCTGCCATCTAAAATCTCATCTGCATTTGTATATTCTGATACTTCAGTGCACTTGTAGCCTAATTTTTTAATTTCTTTTGATGTACCTCCTGAGCTTATCAGATTAACTTTATATTTTTTTAGTGTATTTAAAATTAATTTAATTTCTGATTTATCTGAGAGAGATATAATTGCTTTTTTAATTTTTTTACTCATATCTTACTAATTTGCCATTCAATTAGTTGTTCATTATTTTGTGTAACTCCCGAGATAAAAATATTCTGGTTCTCAATATAATTATTTTTATTACCAAAATATAGCCCAGTTTCAACACCTATCAATCCATCATTTGAAAAGAACCTCCAACCAGAATTCTCTAATTCAATTAATATAGATTTATTGTCTTGAAGCTTTGTTACTTTAATGTTTGGCAATAGATGAAACCTTATTTCAAAGTTAGTAACTTTAAAATTCTTTTTTTTAATAAGTTTTTCTTTTCCAAAAAGGATATTTTTATTTATATCAAATTCTATACTTCGCTGATGAATTACTCCATATCTTGATAAATATCCATCATGTGAACATTTAATACTCCAATAATTTTTTTCATATGTTACGTCACCATCAAACGTTTTAAATCCTTTGCTTACTATACTAGGACCTTTACTATTTTTTTTAAAATTACAAGTTGAAGAATTATCTAAAATTAATGTCGAATGAGTTGCAGTTGATTTTGAAATTGAATTCAGTTGATGGTTATGATCTTGAAAATAACCAGAGTTAGTAATTAGTTTTTTACCCTTAAAAAAAAATTCAAATGATAATGGTCCACTTTGATAATTTTCGGAGTAATTTCTCGTTGGATTACCTCCTGTATCCATAGCAAGGACTGCATCTTTATTTTTTAATATTTTATAGCCAGATACATCAAATTTATCATTCTTAAACTTGTATCTAAAAAGAGATAAATATTTGTCAAAGTCTTTATAATTTGAAATATTGTTTCCGTTAAATAATAAACTCTGCTTTAATGACCCCCAAATAAAATCATAGGATTTACCAAGATAATGAATTATCTCATTTAAGTATTCTGGGATGTCATTTAAAGAGTCTTTTAACAGCTCTCTTATCAAAATAAAATATTTTAAATAAAAAACCATCTGTCTTATATTTCTTGATTTTGGAAAATAGTTATTATCAAAAGATGTGTTAATAATCTTTTTAAGCAAATCTAACCCATACTCCAAAAATCTATTGTTTTTGTATGCTATGCCGGTGAGAGTTATCGCTGTACACCCAATCATTTTGTCGTTTAAATCAGATGATCTGTCAATTTCATTCATTAAATGATTTACCTGCTTACTAATTATTTCGTTAAAACTATTTTTATAGCTATTTGTAGATTGATTATAAGTTATTTTTGAATTTGATATCCAAGCTATTACCCTTTTAGAAAGAATATCTGTTTCCCAACTTTTTGTTTCATAGTTTTGATTCTTTTTTATCCAATTTTCAATAATTGACTGAGTAACTTCATTTGAAGATTTAAGATCTATTGAAAATAGCCAATAAAAACTATGAAGTTTTTTAAAATCATTATATTTAAGATTTTTATTTTCCCATATAGATTGAACATTAAAATTTTCAATTTTCTTTTTTTGTTTTTCGTATTTTATTAATGAACTTAGTATATTGAGACTTGGTTGATAAACTAAAACATTTTCATCAACTCTTGAGATTTTTTTGTTATAGATAGATGAGTTTAAATAAATTTTTCGTATTTGGTTTTTAAAAATAAAGTAAAATTCATTGATATAATTAAAAGAACTTTTTAAAAACATTTTACATTGATTTTAGTTTTTCAATATTAGTTTTGATATTCCCATCGTTCTCTTTGAAAACTGTGGTTCCAGATACCAAAATATCAGCTCCAGCTTCTAAGACTTTTTTTGAATTACTAAAATTAATTCCTCCATCCACTTCAATATCGAAGTGATATTTATCTTGATCCTTTATTTTTTTTAATTCTTTTATTTTATCTAATACTTCAGGCATAAATTTTTGCCCACCAAAACCAGGATTAACACTCATAACTAAAACTAAATCAATACTTTCTATTTCATCTATTAAAGTTTTTATTTCAGTTTTTGGGTTCAAAGATACACCAACTTTTTTACCTAATTTTTTTATTAAATTTATAGATTTTTTCAAGTTATCAGTTGCTTCAGGATGAATGGTTATTATATCAGCACCAGCTTTTGCATAATCTTCAATATATTTATGTACAGGTGAGATCATCAAATGGACATCAAACGGAAGTTTGGTATATTTTCTTAGATTTTTTATAACTGGAGGACCTATGGTTAGGTTTGGTACAAAGTGGCCATCCATAACATCGACGTGAATTAGGTCAGCTCCACCTTGTTCTAGTTTCTTAATTTCACTACCAAGCTGGCTGAAGTCGGCAGATAATATAGATGGAGAAATTTGAATTTTTTTCATTTGATACTAAAAATATTAGTATCAATTTTTTGTTTTATTTGAATTAGTTTTTACTGAATATTCTATATATTTCTCTAGCTATCTCACTCTCAAGAGGGAATGAGAGCATGCCCATAACTGAATAACCAAGCAAATAAGGCATTAAATAGAAACGACCCATGTAAAAGAACCATGCCACATAAAGTGGTACTAAAGGTCCTATAATGAAACTTGGAGTAATTGGTTTAAATATTTTTATAAGTGGATTTGTTAGTTTAACAAAGACTTTCATAAAGAAAAATTGTGAATCTTCTTTCTGAAATATATTCATCGCAACTCTTCCAATTAAAGTCCACATTATAACTCCAAGGACATAATCAATTATATAAACTAAGGGATGAAAGTTTGCTGACATTTTTGATCTTGTCTAGGGGCGAAAACTTCGCCCCTAAAATAATATATTTTAATTAATGTTGTTTTCCAAGTATGGTTTTACCACTTGGTACTCGGACATCATCAACCATCTTCTGAGTAGCTGCATCTGGTGCTGCAGTTATTAAACTGACAACAACCATAGAAACTAAACTCACAGCTGCACCGACTATTCCAAAAGTAAGTTGAGTTATGCCTAAGAACCCAGATCCACCACTTCGTACCCAAACTAAATACGCAGTTCCTGAGATCAGTCCTAATAGCATTCCTGCAACAGCTCCTGGAGCATTAGCTCTCTTCCACCATACACCAAGTACAAGTGGGAAGAATAGTCCAGACATCGCAAAGTCAAAAGCCCAAATTACCGAACCTAGAATACCTTGTATCTCTAGTGCAGCAATTGTAGCTCCTGCAAAACCAATTAATACAAGTAATACCCTTGCTACAATTAATCTTTTTGCAGTTTCAGCTTTTGGATTAATGATTTTGTAGTAAACATCATGTGATAACGCATTTGAAATAGCTAAAACTAATCCATCCGCAGTTGACATGGCAGCAGCCATACCTCCAGCAGCAACTAGTCCAGATATTACATAAGGTAATCCAGCAATTTCAGGTGTTGCTAATACAACAGCACTACCTTTCATGAAGAACTCATTAAGTTCTAAAGTTCCATTGCCATTAAAGTCACTTACAAACATCAACTTCGCTTGGTTCCAGTTTTGATACCAGTCAAGAGCTTGAACTTCAGTTATTGATTTACCAATAATTCCAGTAGCCAAGTTAGGATCCATCAATGAAATTTTAGATAGAGTAGCTAACATTGGAGCAGAAGAATAAAGTAGGAATATAAAGAATAACGACCAACCTACTGATCTTCTTGCTGTTCTTACACTTGGAGTAGTAAAGTATCTCATCATAACGTGAGGTAATGAAGCTGTTCCTGCCATCATACATACTGCTAGTGAAATAAACGCCCAAGGTGTTGCATTAACTGAAGAGTGAGCTTTAGTAATTGCAGACAATCCTTTTGGAACTGTAGCTAAATCTGCAGCTGAGTTTTTAACAAATCCAAATTGACCTTCAAGTTCTGCAATTCTTGCTACCTCGTCAGCTAACATGAAGTGTGGGAAGAAACCTGCACCAATATTGTTACTTATCCAGAATACTGGAAGTAAATAAGCAATAATTAGTACAATGTATTGAGCAACTTGTGTCCAAGTTACTGCTCTCATTCCACCAAGCATTGAGCACATCAGAATACTAGCTAGTCCAACGTAAACTGCAATTTCAAATGGAATATCTAAAGCAACAGAGGCAATTGTTCCTGTAGCGTTAATTTGAGCAGTCACGTAAGTGAATGATGCAACAGTTAAGACTATAACAGCACTAAATCTTGCTAGGTTACCACCGTAACGAGTTCCTATAAAATCTGGAACAGTATAACATCCAAATTTTCTAAGATATGGTGCTAACAAAGATGCAACTAGTACATATCCACCAGTCCATCCAACAAGTAGTGCCATATAACCATAGCCCTTGAAGTAGATACCACCTGCCATGGCTACAAATGATGCACCAGACATCCAGTCTGCTGCAGTTGCCATTCCATTAAATACAGTAGGTACTTGCCTTCCAGCTACGTAATAAGCATCTGTTTGAAGTGTTCTGGACAACCAACCAATTAAAGCATAAATCAAAACTGTAAATGATACAAAAAAGATACCAATCATCTTTGCTGTCATTCCAGCTTGTTCAGCTATTGCCATTATGATGATAAATACTAAAAAACCTCCAGTATATATCCCATAGACTTTAGGTAAGTTATCTATAAATTTACCTTTTATCATTGATCACCCTCTCTTTCAGTAAATCCGAATTCATCATCTATTTTCTCTTGTCGACCGGCAAACCAGAAAATTAGAATGACGAAGATTGCAAGCGATCCCTGACATGTAAACCAATACGTTAAAGGATATCCAAATGGTCTAATGCTTGATTCTTGCATTTCGGCTCCGAAAAGAAAGATGCCAATTGAGAAAACAAACCAAATTGCTAATGTAATAAAGAGCAAGTTCCTGGTTTTTTCCCAGTGTTGTTCTTGTTTTGACATTTTTTCTCTCTCCTATAGGTTAAAGAAAGAACCATACCGATAATCAAATTTATTTAAACCCCTAAAAACACTCGATATTGTGTCATTTTTACATTATACATCAAGATATTAAGTAGATAAATGGCCCTTAAATACAGATTCAACTTAAAAGATATAAAACTTGAAGATTTCAAAGTTTATTTAGTTGCAATGTTCAAAGGCATTTTGCCAAAGAAAAAAATAAAAAATATTGATGATTTGAAAGAATTTATTCAGCAAAAATCAGCATGGGTATCACAAGTTACTTTGTATAATTATTTAAAAACAAGAATGGGCACTAAATGGGTTCTCCATTTTGATGATGAAAAATTTTTAAAATCAATTAACACAGCCAAATGGAACATATATGCAATTTCACTTCAAGATTTATCTTTTTACACTGTTTCGTATTTAAATGTTTTTTATAATTTTCGTGAAACTAATAAAGCTTCTGAAATTTATAATAATATTTTGAACAAAGAATTAGAGAATGGTATGCCTAAAGAAATTGTTGATGAAGCAAAGGCAAGTTTTCAGAAAAGATTAGATCAAATAAAATGGGATGACTATTATAAGTCTTGGCCATTTAATGAAAGTGCTCTTGCATTGTATAATTGGGCTCCAGTAGCTACTGAACTAAAATCTATAGATAGAAAAATAGTCCTTAATTCTATGATTTTGAAATGGGATAATATTAAGGAAGAGTTTTCTAAACTAATAAAGATCTAAATATTTTTTCTATTATCGACTAAGCTTTCAACAACTGAAGGATCAGCTAAAGTGGTTGTGTCCCCCAATTGACCATGTTCATTGGCAGCGATTTTTCTTAGAATTCTTCTCATTATTTTACCTGATCTTGTTTTTGGAAGTCCGGGAGCAAATTGAATTAAGTCTGGAGTTGCTATTGGACCAATTTGTTTCCTTACCCAAAGTTTTAAATCTCTCTCTAAATCAAGAGTGCTTTTTTCTCCAGCATTTAAAGTTACATAACAGTAAAGCCCGTTCCCTTTTATATCATGTGGGTAACCAACCACTGCTGCTTCAGCCACTTTTGGATGAGCTACAAACGCACTTTCTATTTCTGCGGTACCTAAATTATGGCCTGAAACAATAATTACATCATCTACTCTTCCTGTAATCCAATAGTATCCATCCTTATCTCTTCTGCAGCCATCACCTGTAAAATACTTCCCATCAAACTGTGAAAAATAAGTATCTATAAATCTTTGATGGTCACCATACACACTTCTCATTTGTCCGGGCCATGATTGTGAAATACAAAGTCTACCTTGTGCTTCTCCTTTTAAAACCTTGCCATCTTTATCTAGGATCTCTGGTTTAATTCCATAAAATGGTTTGGTTGCAGATCCTGGTTTTAAATCTATCGCGCCAGTTTGAGGACTGATTAAAATTCCACCTGTTTCTGTTTGCCACCATGTATCAACGATTGGGCATCTGCTATCACCAACAGTTTTGTAATACCATTCCCAAGCTTCAGGATTAATTGGTTCACCTACAGTGCCTAAAAGTTTTAAAGTTTTTCTAGATGTTTTCTTTACAGGTTTATCACCTTCCCTCATTAAAGCTCTGATTGCTGTTGGAGCTGTATAAAAAATATTAACTTTATATTTATCAACTATTTGCCACCACCTAGATGTATCAGGATAAGTAGGTATTCCTTCAAACATAATTGTAGTTGCACCATTAGCAAGCGGACCATAAATAATATAACTGTGTCCTGTAACCCAGCCTATATCAGCCGTGCACCAGTAAATATCTTTAGGTTTATAATTAAAAATATATTGGTGAGTCATTGATGCATAAACCATATATCCACCAGTTGTGTGTAGCACACCTTTTGGTTTCCCAGTTGAACCAGATGTGTAAAGAATGAATAATGGATCTTCAGCATTCATTTCCTCAGGCTCACATTTTGCTGAAACTTTACTTGTCATTTTGTGATACCAAACATCACGATCAGAGTACCAATCAATCTTTTTGGTACCTGTTCTTTTTACAACAACACATTTCTTTATATTGGGACAGCTCTGCAAAGCTTCGTCTGTAATAGATTTTAAAGGGATTGTTTTGCCTCCTCTTACACCCTCATCTGCAGTTATAACATAATCAGATTCGCAATCATTAATTCTGCCAGAAATACTATCTGGTGAAAAACCTCCAAATATTATGGAGTGAACTGCACCTATTCTTGCACATGCAAGCATTGTGTAGGCAAGTTCTGGTATCATGGTAAGATAAATTGTTACTCTATCACCTTTTTGAACTCCCAGATTTTTTAATCCATTTGCTGCTTTTGAAACCTCTTTATGAAGTTCTTTATATGTAATTTTTTTTTGAACTTTTGGATCGTCTCCTACCCATATAATCGCAGTCTTATTAGCATTCTTTTTTAGATGTCTATCAATGCAATTCGCCGAGGCATTTAAAGTACCATCATAGAACCATTTGATATGAACATCATCTTTACTATATTTAACGTCTTTGATCTTTTTATAAGGTTTAATCCAATTAATTCTTTTTCCTTCCTTTTTCCAAAATCCATCGTTGTCTTTAATTGACTCGTTATATTTCTTTACATATTCAGATTTATTAACGGTAGCTTTACTTATCCATTCTTTCTTAGTTTTATAAATTGTCTCTTTAGGTTTTTTTGAGATTGCTTTTTTTTTAACTTTTTTTTTCTTAGGCATGAATTTTTTTTATTTAATTCTACCCATCTTCAAAATTATTTTCCAGCTTTTAGTATCAATAGGCATTACAGACAGTCTACTTTGCCTAATTAGAGATAAGTTCTTCAAAGCCTTAGTTTTTTTGATGTTTTGAAGTGTTACAGGATTTTGAAGTTTACTTTTAAATCTAACTTTAACTGCAACAAACCTTTTTTTCTTATCCGTCGGATCAATGAATGCCGTTTTAATAACTTCGAGAATACCAACTATCTCCTTTCCAATATTAGAATGATAAAAAAAACAAAGATCTCCTTTTTCCATTTTTTTTAAGTTACTTGCTGCTTGGTAATTTCTTACCCCATCCCAGTTGGCTCCTTTTTCTCCAGCTTTAATTTGTTGATCAATTGACCATACATCCGGTTCAGATTTGAGTAACCAGTAGTTCATTGTTTCATTTGTTTACTTTTAAATCTAAATCATCAAACATTTTTTTCAAATAAATATTATAATTGTTCGAAGACCCTACTGATGAGGAATACACAGGTTTATTTGCTTGATTTAAACTTAATGTTTTAATTGGAGCAACATAATTATGGTGATTTAAGCATTTTTCATCCCAATTTAATTGACAATGATTAATAATTTTTTTAACTGTAGTTTCATTGTTTTTAACTAAATCCTCATAATTTATGTTCAGGATATCTTTGCCAATCTTTTTATTCCAAAAATTCATTATTCTTTTATACAAAGAATAATATTCAACTAATTCATTTTCATCATATTTCCAAGCTTCATTATCAGTAAACAAATTTTTATAAATTGATAAACAATTATCTTTTGCGTTTCTTTGACAGTGGATCAATTTAGAGCTTGGAAAAAAATATTTTATAAAACCAAGATAAAAGTAAGTCTCTAAGCTTTTATCTGTAATTACATCATTTTTAATATTGAAGGATTCTAAATAATTAAAATATTCTTTTTTTAAATTTAAACCTGAAAACTTGTGAAGATCATCTACTAAAATTTTGTTATCTTTAAAAAAATTTGATTTTACGAAATTACTTAGAAAATTTATTTCACCAACACTCGAAACTTTTTCATGGCTTGAAAGTATACTTTCAACCAATGTTGTACCTGATCTTGGCAGCCCAAATATGAAAACAATCTTTTTTTTATTATTAATAATGTCATTTTTAAATTTAAAATTTGAGAAAAAAGTCTCAATATTTTCAAAAAGTTCTATTTTTTGATTTATATCAGATTTCAAATTGTTTTTTTTTAGATGGTTTCCTTTAGAATAATAATTAAAGGAATTTTTATAATCACCTTTATCTTCAAAACCTTTGCCTATTGCAAATAATAGGTTGATTTTCTTGTCATCATTGAGCTGTTTTGTATTTAGTTTTTTCACCATATCCATTAGATAATTTTCATCATTTTTAAAATTAGTTTGTGAACTTAATAATTTATCTGCTTCAGTTGATGATGGAAATTTATTTAAACATTTTTCAAGAATTAATTTAGCTTTTTGAGATTGTTTTGTGCTTTGATATGCGAAACCTAAATTAATATAAATTTTTTCAATATTCTCGTTTATTTTTAATGCTTTAATATAAAGAGATATAGCTTCTTCAAAATTATTAGTTTTTATTTTTAAGTTTGCTAAATTGAATATTGAACTAATATAATCTGGTTTTGATTGTATACACTCTTTAAAACATTTTTCTGCCTGCTTTAGTTTACCTGAATTATTATATAAAATGCCCAAGTAGTTTTTGGCGTCAATATTTTTTGGATTTATCTTCACCGCCATATTTAAACATTTAAATGAATCAATTTTATTATTTTTATTAAGATAGCTTAAGCCTCTGAGTGTCCATAGTAAATCATTGTTATTTTCTTTTTCTGATAAAAAATTTGTTTTTTCTATTACAAGGTTATAATTTTTTTCTTTAAAGTTATTAATAATATCCTTTGCATTATTTTGTATTTTCATTTTATTTTCTATGATTTATTTTTTTCTTTTTCTTTTCTTTTTTAAGTTTTCTTTTTTCCTTTAAAGAAAGCTTAGCTTGTTTCATTACACTAGCATCTTTAAATGATTTACCACTATATCTTTTTGACATTTACAATCTAACTCCAGCTCCTTTTAAAAAATTTGCATTTTCATCAAGTGGCAGTCTTGGACTTGCAGGAAGATTTAAATTATCAAATTTTTTGATTTTATACTTTTCAAGACCAACAAGTGCGATCATAGCTGCATTATCCCCACATAATTTTGGTTCAGGAAAAATTGGTTTAAAATTATTCTTGTTGCATACTTTTATTAATTTTTTTCTAATACCTTTATTAGCAGCTACTCCTCCAGCGATTACAAAAGTGTTATTTTCTCTATTATTATTCTTTTTGAATTCATCAAATGCTATTTGTGTTTTTACTTCTAAAATTTCTTCAATTGTTTTTTGAAAAGATGCCGCAAGATCATACTTTTCTTGTTTAGATTTTAAAGTGCTTGAAATTCTTAAAATCGCAGTTTTAAGACCTGCAAATGATAAATTACATCCCCCTTTATTTATAATAGGTTTAGGAAGTTTAAATTTATTCGCATCTCCCTGCTTTGCAAAACTTTCTAACTTTGGTCCTCCTGGAAATTCAATACCTAAAAGTTTTGCAGTTTTGTCAAAAGCTTCTCCTAAAGCATCATCAATTGTAGTTCCTAATCTTTTATATTTTCCAAGTCCATTCACACTAAGATATTGTGTATGCCCTCCTGAAATTAATAATAATAAATATGGGAAATCTAAGTTTGTATTAAGTTTTGGACTTAACGCATGTCCTTCAAGATGGTTTACGCCAATAAAAGGTACATTTAGGCTTGCAGATAATGCTTTGCCAAAATTTAAACCAACAGTAAGGCAAACAATTAAGCCTGGACCAGATGTTGAAGCAATTGCTGAAACATCTTTTAAATTCACACCACTTTCATTAATTGCTTTTTTTGCAATTAAATCAATTTTTTCAACATGAGATCGTGCTGCAAGCTCAGGAACCACACCTCCAAATTCTTTATGAATATCAAATTGACTTGAAACTACATTAGATAATATTTTTATCTTACCGTTTTTATCTTCTTCTATGATTGACACTGCTGTTTCATCGCAACTTGTCTCAATTCCAAGGATTATTTTTTTTTCATTCATAAATATTTATAATTAATACAATTAAACTATAAGAATGTAATAAAAATAAGAATTATGAAAAGGGATAAATTTATTATTGGTACTCGAGGAAGTCAGTTAGCTCAAATTTATACTGAAAAAGTGATAAACCATCTTAAAAAAGTTTCATCAACCCAAATAGAAATAAAAAAAATAGTCACAAGTGGTGATGAAAACCAAAATGATAGGCTATCAAACATTGGAGGAAAAGGATTATTTTCAAAAAAAATTGAAATAGAATTAATTAATAATAATATTGATATAGCAGTTCATGCTTTAAAAGATATGCCATCAATTGAAACAGAGGGGCTAATAACAAATTTTTATTTAAAAAGAAATTCACCCAATGAAATTTTTATTAGTAACGACAATATAAATTTTCTAGATCTTAAACCTAATATGATAATAGGCACTTCTTCTTACAGAAGGGAATACCAATTAAAAAGTATTAGATCAGATCTTAAATATAAATTAATAAGAGGAAATGTGGATACCAGGATAAAAAAATTAGAGAATGGAGATTACGATGCAATTCTACTTTCTAAAGCTGGCATTGAAGCTTTAGGTTTAACAAATAAAATTACACATGAATTTAATACTGAAGAACTAATACCATGTGCTGGACAAGGTATAATTGCCATACAATGTAGAGAAAACGATCAAGAAATAATAAATATCTTGGAAAAAATTAATGATGATCAGTCAAGAATAATTGCAAATGCTGAAAGAAAAATCTTAAAAATACTCGAGGGTGACTGTGATACAGCAGTTGGTGTGTATGCAAAGATTGATAAAGATCTTATAAATATAAAAGCTGAACTTTTTTCAGTAGATGGCAAACAAAGATTTTTTGTTGAAGAAAGTGATAATAAAAAAATGGTTAAAGATTTAAGTATTAAGATTGGAGAAAAATTAAAATCAGAGTCAAAGGGATCTTATAAAAGATAAATGCATATTTTATTAACAAGACCATTAGAGGATAGTAAAGAATTAATATTTAAATTTGGTTCTTTAGGACATAAAGTTTCTCATTTACCTGTAATAAAAATTGAACCACTTAAATACGATGAACCTGACTATAGCCAATTTAAGGGAATAATATTTACAAGTTCAAATGCGATTAAGAATTTAGATTTAAATAGGGTTGATAAAAAAATTGAATGTTATTGTGTTGGCTCTGCAACAGAAAAAATTGCAAAGCTAAACGGTTTTCAAAATATTATCTCTGCAGAAGGAAACGTAAATAATTTGAAAGAATTAATATTACAAAACTTCGACTTAAAGAATGGATCACTTCTTTATGTAAGTGGTGAGATAGTTTCTAGTAGGTTAGATAAAGATCTAATTTCTGAAGGTTATTCTTTAAAGAGATTGATTAACTATACGGTTTTATCAACTCAAGAAATAAAAGAGGAATTAAGAGCACAATTAAAAGCTTCAACCCCTGATATAATTTATGTTTACTCAGAAAATAGCGCTAAGAGTTTACTAAATTTACTTAAAAAATATGATCTTTTAGACAGCTGGATGGAAACAAATTTGATGTGTATGGGTGAAAAAGCATCTGCAATTTTAAATGAGATCAAGTGGAAAAAAATTTTTCTATTTAACTCTGGTGAAGAAGAGTTTTTGCTATATAAAATTTAGCCATGAGTGTTTTTGAGAATTTTTCAGGACTTTTTTTGTCTGTATGGCAAAAGGGAATTTTAGGTGTCAACTTTGTTGAGATTTTAATAGGTCTTGGAATATTCTTTATATTCTTAGTTTTTAGAGGGTTAATAAGTAAATTAGTTATTAAAAAATTAGAATTAATATCAAAAAGAACAACCAATAAACTTGATGATACTTTCGTTAAGGCAATGGAGGGGCCAGCAAGATTTCTTCCAATTGTTCTTGGAGTATTTTTTGCAAGTTACTATATGTCTTTCGCGGAAGATACGAGGTTATTTTTAGACAACGTAAATAGAACGTTGATTACAATTTTACTTTTTTGGATTATTCATCAAATTATTGAGCCAATTTCCTATATACTAAGTGGATTTGATAAGATTTTAACTAGAGAACTAATTGGCTGGATAATCAAATCATTAAAAATTTTAATTTTAATTTTAGGAGCAGCAGCCGTTTTAGAGTTATGGGGAATTAAAATTGGTCCAATTATTGCAGGACTTGGATTATTTGGTGTTGCAGTCGCTTTAGGAGCACAGGATTTATTCAAAAATTTAATATCAGGAATTTTAGTACTTGTTGAAAAAAGATTTAAAATGGGCGATTGGATTGAAGTTGAAGGAATAATCGAGGGTGTAGTTGAAAAAATAGGTTTTAGATCAACTGTTATACGAAAATTTGACAAGTCTTTAGCAATTATTCCAAATTTTCAGTTTGCAGAGAATGCTGTAATTAATAAAAGTCAAATTACAAATTGGAGAATTAGTTGGACAATAACACTTCAGTACGACTCTACTGTTGAACAATTAAAAACTATACGAAATGAGATAGAAGATTTTATAAATAGTTCAGAAGATTATAATACTAAAGTTGGTGTTTCTGTTAGGGTTGATAAATTTGCTGATAGCTCAATTGATATGTATGTAAGATGTTATACAAAAACAAACAGTTGGAGTGAAATGTTGTTGGTTAAAGAAAGACTGGCAATTAAAATTAAGGAAATTGTTGAGGGTAATAAAGCATCTTTTGCTTTTCCAAGCACTTCTGTATATGTAGAGAAGAAATGATAGCTATTTTTTACTTAGCTTTACAATTATTAAAATTATATTCTTATGTAGTGATAGCTAACGTTGTCATTAGCTGGTTAATAGCTTTTAATGTCTTAAATACTTCAAATAGATTTGTTTATTTAATATTAGAGTTTACTTATAAGCTTACAGATCCGATACTTAATAAAATAAGGGGTTTTTTGCCTAGTCTAGGTGCTTTTGATATATCACCTATCATTCTTCTTTTGTTGATCTGGTTTGTAGAAATGTGTATGAAACTCTACATAGCACCACTTATATTTTAATAATCATGATTTTAATAGACGGTAAAAAACAATCAGCTGAACTTAGAGAAGAATTAAAAACTGAAGTAGATGTCCTTAGAGAAAAATATAAAAAAGTTCCAGGTCTTACAGTAATCTTAATCGGAGATTTGGCTCCAAGTCAGATTTATGTAAGAAATAAAGAAAAATCAGCAATACAAGTTGGTTTAAAATCTGAAGTTATTAAATACCCAGATACTGTAGATGAAAAAACGGTTTTAGATAAAATTGAAGAACTTAATAAAGATGAAACCGTTTCAGGAATTTTGGTTCAATTACCGCTTCCAAAACATATTAATAAGCAACACGTTATAGAAACTATTTCACCACATAAAGATGTTGATGGTTTACATCCCATGAATGTTGGTAATCTTTCATCTGGATACCAAGGTTCAATTCCTTGTACACCTCTTGGATGTTATTATTTATTAAAAAAAATAGAACCTAACCTAACAGGAAAAAAAGCTGTAATGATTGGGCGATCAAATTTAAACGGTAAAGCGATGGCACAACTATTACTTCAAGAAGATTGTACAGTAACAATTACTCACTCAAAAACTAAAGACCTTCAGCATGAATGTTTAGAGGCAGATGTCATTGTGGCTGCGGTTGGGATTCCTGAGCTTATAAAAGGTAATTGGGTGAAAAAAGATGCAATTGTTATTGATGTTGGAATAAACAAAACAGAAAAAGGTTTGGTAGGTGATGTTGATTTTGAGGAGGTTTCAAAAGTTGCAAAAGCTTTAACTCCAGTTCCAGGTGGAGTTGGACCAATGACAATTGCTTGTTTGTTAAAAAATACAATTGAGTGTTTCAAAAGAACTTTAAACAACTAAAGATTATTGCTAAAGTTAACAATTTTAATTGTTATATTTTTTATCTATAATTCTTTTATATTAGCTATGGAAAAAACACCTTATCATCATTTACCAGACGGTAGTTTTAGAAATCCTGAAGGATCTCCAGAACGAAACTCAAATTTTAAGTGGTCATTTAAAATATTTAATAAGGAAAAGAAAAAACTTGATATGGCTATTCCTGAAGATCATGCTATTGAAAAACAAAAAGTACTTTCAGATTTAGAAAATCTAAAAAATGACGATTATGTTGGCTGGATAGGACATGCAACCTTCTTAATTAAGCTTGGAAATACAACAATAATAACTGATCCAGTATTTTCAAAAAATGCAGGACCTTTAATTTTTGGTCCAAAAAGATTTACCAAAACAGCCTTAAACTTAAATGAACTTCCAAAAACTGATTTATTTCTTCTGACACATAATCATTATGATCACCAAGATATGAGAACAATAAGAAAATTTCCTTTTAAAGATGCTAAGGTTCTTCTTCCTTTAAGACTTGGAAAATATTTTACAAGGAACAAATATAAAGATGTGAACGAAATGGATTGGTATGACGAAATTAAGATTAATGAAGATCTAAAAGTAACATTTGTTCCTGCGGTGCATTGGTCAAAAAGAAGTTTGACAGACACTAATAAAACATTGTGGGGAAATTTTTTAATTGAATATAAAAATAAAAAAATACTTTTTGCATGTGATACTGGTGTAGGAAATGTTTATAAAGATTTAGGAGAGAAGTATGGGCCTATTGATTTAACTTTTATTAATATTGGTGCTTATAATTTTTATCCATTATCTCCAAATAAAGATAAATCTTCTTATCATACTAATCCTGAAGAGGCTCTAAGTATAGCCAGAGATCTAAAAAGCAAAAAAGTATTAGGAATGCATTGGGGAACTTTCGTTTTGTCTTTAGAGCCAATTATGGAACCTCCAATTAGATTTAAAGATAATGCAGAAAAATATGGTTTTAAAAAAGAAGATGCAATTATTTTTAAAATTGGTGAATTTCAGTCTTTAAAAAGTTTAGAAATTTAACAACAGCCACAAGTTTTTTTTGGCTTACTTTTTTCTTCTTTTAATGATTCTGCTTCAGTCTTTGCTATTTCTAACTCTTTTGCACTTTCATCTAGGGTAATTTTTTCTTGTAAAAGTTTGTTTTCAAAATATGCATAAAGAGATTTAAACCCTAGCTTAGAGGCTTTTTTTTCTTCGTAATTTTTTCTGCCTTTTAAGTTATCGATTATTTCTAATATTTGAGGGTTTTGCATATTATTTTTATCTCATAAATTAAAAAAATTTCAATTAAAATTTATTCAAGGTTTTCAACTATTTTAGGAATGTATTTTTTAAAGTTAAAAAAACCTTTGTTACAAAACTTCCAAGAATTTTGATCTAATTTTCTATAAAGAAACTCAATATTTTTTAGTGAGTTTTGATTTATGTAATCTAAATTTTCACCGACAGTTGGATAAAGACAATAAGCACTTTCTAAATTTTTTATTTCTTTGATATCAATAATCTCACAATTAATTGATTTTTCCACTAACCTTTTCTTTTGTTCCTCAATTAGACTAGCCTTAAAATTCACTACATTTTCACTAAGCTGAATATTTCTATTTTCATTTTTATTTTCAATAAGAAGAATTTTTTTGAATTTTTGAATTGCAAAGTCGGTGATTTCAAATGCTAAGTTATTTTCAAAAACTAGTAAGTTTTTCTCTTCAATATTTATAGGATTTTCAAAAGTTTTATGCAGAATAGTATAATTTTTATCACTTATTATTGGGGGTGCATTTTCGTTAAGTTTTATATTTTCAAATCTGTTATTTGTAAATTTTTTAATATTCCATTCACTTGCAAGATAATGCTTCCCTTGAGTTTGAATACCTGCAACCCAACGCCAACCTAAAGTATTTGATGCTGTATCACCATCATACAAGTGTTGCATAAAAAATTCTGCACCAAGTTGCCAAGGTAGGTCTAGTGTAAATATCCAAATGCTCGCAAACCACATTCTGGTATGATTATGCAAGTAATTATAAGTCTTTAATTCATTTACCCACTCATTAAAACATTCAATGTTAGTTTTACCTTCAATTGCATTTAAGTAACTTTTATTATCTTTAAACTGTTCTTTTATTCTTTTTAAATCTAATAAATAATCCTCCCATACTCCAGATCGTAGTTCCATCCATCCTTTCCAGTATGTTCGCCATAGAACTTCTTGAATAAATTTTTCATTTTTTGAAAAAGAAAATTTTTCCAGTGACTTACTAATCACCTCCTTTTCATTAATTACCCCGTGTGTTATGTATGGTGATAGGCAAGATGTATTTGATCTTTTATCGGGACCAAAATCAAAATTTCTTAATTTTGAGTATTCTCCAAGATTATTTTTAATAAAATTATATAGGTTCTCAATAGCCGAAGCTCTTGTAGTTTTAAATTCCATTTTTTTATTATCTTAATTTTCTTTTATGAAAGTTAATAAATCTTTCTACATTTGATTTATTAAAAGTTTTATTTTCTTCGAAAGAAACTTTTTTCATCGAGTAAGCATTACTGGAAGTTTGTCTTGATTGAATTGTAATATTACCTTTATAAAGTTTGAGTTTTACTGATCCATTTACTTTATTTCTCTTTAAATCAACAATTTTTTGTAGTTTAAATCTTTCCTTTGAATACCAATAGCCATTGTAAACAAGTTCTGCATACCTTGGCATAATTTCATCTTTTTTATGCATTGTGTTCTTATCTAAAGTTACAGATTCAATAGCTCTGTGAGCCACAAGCAATAATGTTCCTCCAGGAGTTTCATAAACTCCTCTAGACTTTATTCCAATAAATCTATTCTCGACTAAATCCACTCTTCCTATTCCATTTCTTCCAGCTAATAGATTCAATTTATCCAAAACTTTTGCTGGAGATAATTTTTTTCCATTTAAACCAACAGGGTCACCATTTTTGTAATTAATAGTAATAAAGCTTGGTTTATTTGGAGCCTTTTCAGGAGAAGTTGTTCTTTGAAAAATAAATTCAGGTGCAGAATTTTTAGGATTTTCTAAAACTTTTCCCTCTGTTGAAGTATGAAATATATTATCATCAACTGAGAACGGTGGTGCTCCCTTTTTATCCTTAGGGATTGGTATTCCATGTTTTTTTGCATAATTAATGAGATCTGTTCTTGATTTTAATTTCCATATTCTCCATGGAGCAATTATTTTAATTTTAGGACCAAAGTAATGATATCCAAGTTCAAATCTCACCTGATCATTTCCTTTTCCTGTTGAACCATGTGAGACAGCATAAGCATTAAATTTTTTAGCTATTCTAATTTGATCTTTTGCAATCAGTGGTCTTGCAATAGATGTCCCTAATAAATAAACACCCTCATAAATAGCATGACTTCTTATCATTGGGTAAACATAATCTTTAACAAAAATATTTTTAAGATCTTGAATAATGATTTTTTTAACTCCCAATTTTTTCGCATTCTTTATTATTTTTTTTCTATCCATTTCCTGCCCAACATCAGCAGTGTAAGCAATTACTTCAGCATCATAATTTTCTTGAAGCCATTTAAGAATGATTGACGTATCCAAACCACCTGAATAGGCGAGTACAACCTTCTTTTGTTTTTTCATTTAAGTGCAGCTTTTTTTTGCAGCGTTATAAGCTTTGGTAAATCCCATTAATGAATAGTCATCTGTAGTTCTTGTGCCACTTTGTTTGTAGGCTGTTATCATTAATCTAGATGCCTTTTTCATTCTTTTAATTATTTTTTGTTCTGTTTTCCCATTAGAAATCCAAGCAAATTTATTTTGTGGTAGGTCAAACTCAAATTTTGATTTACCCGATGTAGCTAAAATTGCATTTTGTGAATTAAAGTCATAACCAGAAGTTATGCTTACTTCATCAGAAATCTTATCCTCAGGTCTAAAGGATACAAATAATCTTGCTTCTCTATTGCTTGCCTTAGGAGACTGGCTTACTGGTATAGAATAAGCAAAACAGATTTTTCCAGTTTCATTAAAAACTGCAACAGCATTCCAATCTTTAAAAGTTCCTAACTTTGTTAAGTCTTCTGACTGGACAGATGTTATTAGAAATACTGTCAATATAAGTGTTTTTAAAAATAATTTTTTAATTATGGACATGGATTAGGATATTTTTTTTGTACATTATTAATTTCTTTTATTACTTCACTATCAAGATTCACTTTTACACTTTCTACGTTAGTTTTCAACTGATCCATAGTTGTTGCTCCAATAATTACACTAGTCATAAAGTCTTGAACTTCACAGAATTTTATAGACATTTGACTCATATCAAGGTCAAATTTTTGACTAATTTTGTAATAATCTTCAACAGCCTCTTCCATATTTGGTTTTCTGTATCTTGTCCAAAAATCAAAATCTCTGTCCATTCTTGATCCTTTTGGAAATTTTTTATTTCTATATTTGCCTGTTAAATAACCACTGGCTAAAGGTGAATAAGATAAACATCCTATATTTTCTCTTATAGATACTTCTGCTAAACCAACTTCATAAGACCTATTTAATAAACTGTATGGATTTTGAATTGACATCATTCTTGGTAAATCTTTATCTTTAGCAAGTTGAAGATAATTCATAACTCCCCATGGAGTTTCATTTGACAAACCAACATACCTAATTTTGCCTTCCTCAATAAATTTTTTTAAATTTTCCAAAACGTCTTCAAATTTATTCCAGTCATTTTCTTTGTGCTCGTAACCCAATCTTCCAAAGTTATTTACGTTTCTTTCAGGCCAATGTAGTTGATAAAGATCAATATAATCAGTTTTTAATCTCTTTAGACTTCCATGAAGAGCATTTTCTAAGTTTTTGCCAGTAAAACTATTTTCTCCATTTCTCATATATTTTCTGCTAGGACCACCCACTTTGGACGCCAGTATTACGTCTTTTCTTTTTTTTGTTTTTTCAAACCAATTTCCAATTATAGTTTCTGTATGACCATATGTTTCTGCTTTAGGAGGCACCGCATACAACTCAGCTGTATCCCAAAAATTTACTCCGTTATCTAAAGAGTAATCCATTTGTTCAAATGCTTCATTTTGGGTATTTTGTTCACCCCAAGTCATTGTCCCAAGACAGATTGTACTCACATTTACGTCTGTATTTCCTAGTTTTTTATAATTCATAATTTACGTAGTATTTGTTACATTTATTTTGAAGACTTGAAAATCCTAAAAAAAAATCTTATATAAATTATATGGAATTCAATAAAGATAATATTTTAAATAAAGCAACAACAGCCAAACAAACTGTTGTTATGGATGAAGGTTTAAGAGCCTACATGCTTAAAGTTTATAACTATATGGCAACTGGTGTCTTGCTTACTGGAATAATAGCACTTTTATCATTTAAAATGTCTGTTGTAACAGATCCAAACGGAGCAATTGTTGGATTAACAGAATTTGGAAATGCAATTTATTTATCAGGTTTAAAATGGATTGTAATGTTAGCCCCATTAGGAATTGTGTTTTACATGAGTTTTGGAATTAATAAAATGAGTGCTTCAAGAGCTCAGACTACTTTTTGGGTATTTGCTGCATTAATGGGATTATCTCTTTCATCAATATTACTTGTTTACACAGGTTTAAGTGTAACAAGAGTATTCTTTATTTCTTCAGCAACATTTGGAGCAATGAGTATTTATGGTTACACAACAAAAAGAGATTTAACTAAGATGGGATCTTTTTTAATGATGGGTTTAATAGGAATTATAATTGCATCTGTTGTAAATATATTCCTAAAATCATCAATGATGTATTTTGCAATATCAATAATTGGTGTTTTAGTATTTGTTGGCTTAACTGCATACGATACACAAAAAATTAAAAACATGTATGCTGCATCTGACAGCGGTGAATTAATGGGTAAAAAAGCTGTTATGGGTGCCTTAACTTTATACTTAGACTTTATAAACCTATTTATAATGCTTTTAAGATTATTTGGTCAAAGAAGATAAAACCTAAATTTTTTTCCAATCAACTTTATTCAACAATATCTTAAGATCGTAGGAATTTTTTAGTATCTTACCATTAGTATCTGTAATTAAATATTTAAGATTTTTGTTTGAAGGCTTAAAGTTTTTACAAATTTTATATATAGCTTTTTCAGCAGCATTTTTAAAAACACTAAAACTTACTTGTTTGCCGGAAATCGATAGGCCATAATCTTTCCAATTACCCGAAGAAACCATTTTTGCATAAAGATCTAAAATAATTTTTAATTCAGTTCTCTCAAAAAAAAGTTTTTTACCTTCATCTTTATTCGTATTATTTACTACTAATTTTAAATTTCTATTCATTCAGTTTGTATTTGTTTATTAAACCTATTTGAAAAGCTGTAAAAATAAAGGTTATTGGCAACATTCCCCAAACTTTAAAGTTAACCCAAAATTCTTCTGATTGAGTTCTCCAAATTATTTCATTTAAAATCGCTAATCCAAAAAAGAAGTACGTCCATCTTTTATTTAAAATCTCCCATCCTTCATCACTTAATGGCATAGATTTTCCAAGTAATTTTTTTAAAACTGGATCATTTGTAAAGTATTTGCCAAACATTAATGCAAGACCAAACAAAATATTAATTATTGTTGGTTTCATGTAAATAAATATTGGATCATCAAAATAAATTGTTAAACCACCAAATAATGTAATTAATATTCCACTAATTAGTGGTACTTTTGGAATTGTTTTTTCAACAATCCACATAATTAAAACAGCTATTATAGTTGCAACTATAAGTGGAGGTATTGCAACAATTAAGTTTTTATCGTTATTATAATAAAAATAAAAAAAAATTACCAAAGGCCCTAAATCAGTAACAAATTTTAAAACAGATTTATTCACTGCTACATAATAGCAGAATAATAAAACAATTATATTTTTTTTATTGATTTTTATTTTTAAATATCCATATTTAATGCGTGACTGTTCAAAAAGGTAAATTTTCTATTGGAGACGTTGTAAAACATAAGCACTTCGACTTTAGAGGTGTAATTTATGATGTTGATTTTGAGTTTAACAATTCTGAGGAGTGGTATCAATCTATACCAAAAAACGTAAGACCTAGAAAAGACCAACCATTCTATCACTTGTTAGCTGAAAATGATGAAATCACTTACGAAGCATACGTATCTGAGCAAAATTTATTAGTGGATGACTCTGATGAACCAATTAAACACCCTTTAATCAACGAGATATTCTCAGGAAAAAAAGGCTCTGGTTACTTTAAGCCTTCTAATTAAGCAAATTTACATTATTTAAACACATTTCGTGCAAACCTTCGTCATAGATTATGTCTAAAATAAGTTATATTTTGACCAAGGATGCTTTAATCCCATTTATTTTATCTCCCTCTGTGTTCTTGGTCAGAATAACCCACTAGAAAAATTTTCATAATTTAAATTTGTGTTATAGATAACAGAAAATGTTTAAGTATTTAAAACCAAACAACTTATTAAAAATAATAAATAAAACACAAAAGTTTGTATTTATTATTTTTTTAGTAATTATAACCATTGGCCTTGTTGAGGCGTTAATACTTTCTCCTGAAGACTATAAACAAAGCGACTCTGTGAGAATTATGTATGTGCATGTCCCAGCAGCTTGGATTTCTCTTGGAATTTTTTCTTTAATTGCTGTTTTGTCATTTGGTATTTTAGTTTTTAAAAATAAGAATCTTTCTTTAATTACAAAAAGCTTAGCACCATCTGGTTTTGTCTTTAATATTATTGCTTTGGTTACAGGATCTATCTGGGGCAAACCTACTTGGGGAACGTGGTGGGCATGGGATGCAAGAATAACGTCAATGTTATTACTTGCTTTTTTTTATTTGATGTTTCTTCTAAGTTGGAGGGTAACTGACAATGAGGAAAGAGCTGTAAAGATTAGTTCGTACATAGCAATAATAGGTTTAATAAATGTCCCAATAATCAAATTTTCCGTTGAATGGTGGTCAACATTGCACCAACCTTCTTCAGTAAATATTTTTACAGAAACTTCTATTCATGCTTCCATGTTGTTACCTTTAGGTATAATGACTGCGGCATTTGCACTTTTTTCGCTTTTGATATTTTTGATGAAATATAATACAGAACTGATAAAAATAAAAAATAAAGGATTAGATAGATTATGATTAACGAAGTTTTATACATGAATGGATTCGGTCTCTATGTATGGTCTTCTTTTGCATTTACCCTTTCTTGTTTTTGTATTTTATATTCAGTAATCAAACTTCAATTAGTTAAAGAGCAAAAGAAATTTAGGGCTCGTTTTGAAAGTTTAGAGACTGATAAAATTGAAATAGCAAAAAAACAAGAAACATATAAAGAAATACTAGCTACTTCATCTGCATCTAAAATTTAATTTTTATTTTCATGTATGGTAAAAAAGTTAAATTAAGAGCCATCTTTATATTATCTATATTCTTTTCATCAATCTTAATTATATTTTTAGTTTTTAAATCACTAGAGGAAAACGTCGTTTATTTTAAATCACCTACAGAAATAAAAAATTTAATAGAGTTGACACCAAAAAAAATAAGAGTTGGAGGAATGGTTAAAGAAAAATCAATTATCATTAATCAGTCAGAAGTTAATTTTGTCATAACTGACTTTAAAAATGAATTAATCGTTAATTATAGTGGTTCCGTTCCAAATTTATTTGAAGAAGGAAAAGGAGTTGTGGCTGAAGGTTTTTTAAAAGATCGTAGTTTTTTAACTGCGGTTAAAATATTGGCAAAACATGATGAAAATTATATGCCACCTGAGGTGAAAGAGGCATTAAAAGAGAGTAATTAATGCTAAACCAAATTGGAAATTATTCACTTTATATTGCTTTACTGTCATCTATTATAATAATCATTCAATCTCCAATATTATTAAATCGAAATAATATAAATATTAGCGGAAGAATTTTTTCACTAATTTCAATTCAATCATTAATGATTATAATAAGTTTCTTTGCTCTTATAATAGGTTTTATAATCTCAGATTTTAGTAATGAGACAGTCTATAATAATTCTCATACCTCTAAACCTTTTTTCTATAAAATTTCAGGAACATGGGGCAACCATGAGGGAAGCTTACTTCTTTGGTTATTAGTATTATCAATTTTTTTATTAATTTTTACAATTACTTCAAAAAATCTTTCAAACAAATATAGAATTCTAACTTTATTTTTTCAGGAAATAATAATTTTAGGATTTTTATTATTTATTCTTTTTACTTCAAATCCCTTTATGAGTTTATTCCCAATTCCAAACGAGGGAAGTGGTTTAAATCCAATACTTCAAGACCCAGCATTAGCAATTCATCCACCAATATTATATTTAGGATATGTTGGAACATCTATTATTTTTTCTTCTTCACTCGCAGCCTTAATATCAGGTTCTGTAAATAAATCCTGGGCCAAGCATATAAAGAATTGGGTACTGGTTTCATGGATTTTTTTATCTATTGGAATTTTATTAGGATCTATATGGGCTTATTATGAACTAGGATGGGGAGGTTTTTGGTTTTGGGATCCAGTTGAAAATGTATCCCTTATGCCATGGTTTTGTTTAACGGCTTTATTTCATACTATTTTAATTTTGGAAAAAAGAGAAATGTTTCATTCCTGGGCTGTAATTTTATCAATTACAACTTTTTCATTAAGTATGAGTGGAACATTTTTAGTTAGATCTGGTATTTTAAATTCAATCCATACTTTTGCAAATGATCCATCAAGGGGAGTTTTTATTCTTTGTTTTTTATTTATATTAATTACGTTGTCTATTTTTATTTATTTTTTTTATCAAAATAAAATCAAAAACAATTTCACAAAAACTCATATTGTTAGTAAAGAAACAGCTGTTCTGGTTAATAACTTGTTTATGATGTTTTTTTTATCAGTTGTCTTAATTGGCACAGTTTATCCAATATTTCTAGAAGTAGTAAATAATGATAAAATTTCAGTTGGTCCCCCCTTTTATCATAAATTAATTGTACCTTTTTTGATTCCTTTTTTAATTTTTATGGCAATTGGACCAAATTTGAATTGGATTAAAGATAAAACAAATAAAATTAATCTACAGCAGCTTTTATTTTTTATTTTATCAATAATTATTTCTTTTATTTTTTTAAAAAGAGTAGGAATTTCATATCTATTTTCACTCCCACTTTTTATTGCAAGCTTTTTTCTTTTTTTTATTACTATTAAAGATTTTTCAGTAAAAAAAACAAATTTATCTCAAAAAATATCTCATTTCGGTTTTAGTTTGTTTATTTTAAGTGTTTTAGTCAATGGTGTTCTTGCAAAAGAGTACTCATCAAATATGAAAGTTGGAGATGAAAGAAAATTTTTAAATAAAACAATTAAATTTGAAAGCCTTAAAGTAAATGAAAGTAAAAATTACCAGTCTTTAGAGGCAAATTTTAAAATTTCAGACAAAAATAATTCGATCAATCTGAAACCAGAAGTAAGAGTTTATGATCAGCCACAAACAATAACTAGTGAGGCCGATATAAAATCGACATTATACTCTGATAATTTTTTAGTGTTTAATATATTAAAAAATGATGGATTTTATAATGTCAGGTATCAAATAAAACCGTTTATGATATGGATTTGGATATCAATAATATTAATCTCCTTTGGAGGGATATTAAGCATTGTAAAAAAAAATGGTTAAAAATATCAAGCTAATAGCAGTAGTTTTTTTAGTTATTGTAAGTTTTTTTATTCTTCTTAAAGGCCTTAATAAAACAAATAATTATTCCCCAAATTTAAAATCAAGTAATATTGATTTTAACTTTAAAGCTAAGTTTCTTTATTCTAATGAGGAGACAACATTATACGAATTGATAAATGATAAAGATTTTTCATTAATAAATATCTGGGCTTCATGGTGTCTACCATGTCGAGATGAGCATCCTTATTTATTAAATTTAAATTCGTTAGGTAAATTAAATATTATTGGAATTAACTATAAAGATAGTGAGGTAAATGCAAAAAAATTTATTAAAGAATTGGGTAATCCTTATTCTAAAATTGTAGTTGACCCTTCGGGAGTTAATTCAATTGAGCTAGGTGCATATGGAGTACCTGAAACAATTCTTATAAATAACAATTCTAAAACTATTTTAAAAAAATATATTGGTCCACTTGATGATAAAAAACTTGCTGAACTTAAAATGATAATCAAAAATGAAAATTAAAATTTTAGTCCTTACAATATTTTACTTTATAGGTTCTTTTAATCTATCATATGCAGCTAATTCTGAAAAGGTTGATCAAATTTCAAAAAATTTGAGATGTTTAATTTGTCAAGGACAATCAGTTTATGACTCTCAATCTGATTTTGCTTTAAGTATGAAAATTTTAATTCAAAATAAAATCGATGAAGGTAAAAATGATGAACAAATTTATGATTTTCTTAAGAGCAAATATGGAGAGTGGATAGTTTATGATCCAGAAATTAACAAAAACACAGTTTTACTTTGGGTATTACCTTTGATTTTATTTGTTTTTGGCGGTATTTTAATTCTTAGAAAAGTATCTATAAAGTAGGTACAAATTTTTTATGCAAACCATTTTCAAATTATTGATAATTTATTTTTTGCTGAGTTTTAATTTAGCAAAAGCAGATGGACATAGTTCTAATGAAAATTGGAGTTTTTACACTGGGACTTTTGATTTTAGTGATGAGGGAAAAAAGTCTACTTTAATTGGTATACAGCATGTTAATACTGGAAAAGATAAAGAAAGCTTTTTAGGAATCCTTCAACCAGTAACAGGTCTAATGGTGACAGCAGATAACGCGGCATATATTTATACAGGTTTTCAAATTTACAATGAGGGTCCTTTGAAGTTTACTCCAAGCTTTACTCCTGGTCTATATTCTAAAGGTGATGGCAAAGATTTAGGACATGTGATTGAGTTTAAAACAGAAATACAAATTTCTTATGAATTTTCATCAAATAGTGAAATAGCACTGTCATATAACCATATATCAAACGCGAGCCTTGGGGATAAAAATCCTGGGGCAAATAGTTATATGTTTAATTATATAAAAAAATTTTAAATTAAAATTATGAATTTAAAAGACTGTCACAATTTTGGTGATTTTAGAAAATTAGCTAAAAAAAAATTACCTTCTCCAATTTTTCACTACATTGATGGTGCAGCTGATGATGAGATAACGTATGCTAGAAATACTAGTGCTTTTGATGATGTTGATTTAGTTCCAAATGTTTTAAGAGGAGTTGAAAATGTTGATCTTTCAACAACAATATTTGGAAAAAAATTGGATTTACCATTTTACCTAGCACCCACAGCATTACAAAGACTTTTTCATTATGATGGAGAAAGAGCAGTTGGAAAGGCAGCAAAAAAATTTAATACAATGTTTGGTGTTTCAGCTTTGGCTACAGTCAGTGTAGAAGAAATTTCTGCTATGATTGATACTCCTAAGATGTTTCAATTTTATTTTCACAAAGATAGAGGCTTGAATGACTCTTGTTTAGAGAGAGCTAAAGCAGCAAAATTCGATGTAATGGCTTTAACGGTGGATACTATTACAGGTGGAAACCGAGAGAGAGATTTAAGAACTGGTTTTACATCTCCACCTAAGTTGACTTTATCAAGTTTGTTTAGTTTTGCCACTAAGCCCATGTGGGGAATTAACTATCTGACTAAAGGTAAATTTGAATTACCACACCTTCAAGATTTTGTGAAAGAAGGTACAAGCACTAATTCTTCAATTGGAAGTTATTTTTCTACTATGTTAGACCAATCTATGAACTGGAAAGATGCTGAAAAACTTTGTTCTCAATGGGGTGGTCATTTTGCTCTTAAAGGTATTATGAGTGTTGAAGATGCAAAAAAAGCTGTAGATATTGGTTGCACTGGAATTATGGTTTCAAATCATGGGGGAAGACAACTTGATGGGTCTAGATCTCCTTTTGATCAACTTGCAGAAATTGTTGATGCTGTTGGCGATAAACTTGATGTTATATGTGAAGGTGGAATTCATAGAGGAACTCATATGCTTAAAGCATTATCCTTAGGTGCTAAAGCTTGTTCAGGTGGAAGACTTTATCTTTATGCTTTAGCTGCAGCAGGTCAAGCAGGAGTGGAAAGAGCACTAAATCAATATAAAACTGAACTGCAACGAGATATGAAGCTAATGGGTTGTACAAAAATTAGTGACCTAAACAGAAGTAACTTAAGATTCAGAGTATAATGAGCTTAAGCAATTGCTATAACTTTGATGACTTTAGAAAGTTAGCAAAAAAAAAATTACCTGCACCTATTTTTCATTATATAGACGGAGGAGCAGACGATGAAGTTACAATGAATAGAAATACAGATTCATTTAATGACTGTGATCTAATTCCAAATATTTTAAATAGTGTTGGTGAACCTGATTTAAAAACAGAGGTCTTTGGAACAAAGATGGATATGCCAATCTTTTTATCACCTACCGCTATGCAAAGTTTATATCACCCAGATGGAGATAAGGCTTCTGCTCGTGCAGCCGAAAAATTTGGCACAATATACAGTATGTCTACTATGGCTTCTTTTTCGATTGAAGAAATTGCAAACCTTTCAAGTGGGCCAAAAATTTTCCAATTATATATTCATAAGGATCAATCAATAACCAATGACTTAATTGATAGATGTAAAAGAGCAAACTTCAATGGAATGTGTATCACAGTTGACACTATTGTCGCTGGAAATAGAGAAAGAGATCACAGGACAGGTTTTACAACACCACCAAAATTTACTTTAGATAGTTTAATGAGTTTTGCCATGAGACCTCAGTGGGTCTTTAACTATTTTACGCATAAAAAATTTGAATTAGCAAATCTTAAAGATAAAGTTGATAAGGGTACAAATATTGCCCAATCTGTTATGGGATATATAAATGAGCAATATGATCCTGCCATGAATTGGAAAGATGCAGAGTATTGTATAAAAAAATGGGACGGCCCAATTGCACTTAAAGGAGTTATGTCAGTTGATGACGCTAAAAGAGCAATAGACATAGGATGTACCGCTATAATGATATCAAACCATGGTGGAAGACAACTTGACGGGTCTAGATCTCCTTTTGATCAAGTAAAAGCTATAAGAGATGCTGTAGGAGATAAATTAGAGGTAATTTTAGATGGTGGAGTTCGAAGAGGAACACATGTTCTTAAAGCTTTAGCAGCAGGTGCGACAGCTTGTAGTTTTGGTAAAGCTTTTTTGTTTAGTTTAGGGGCTGGTGGCCAACAAGGAGTAGAAAGATTACTGCAAAATATGCATGATGAAATAAGACGTAACATGATATTGATGGGATGCAAAAGTATAAGAGACTTAGATGAGTCCAAAATTATTTATAGAAGATAAAAAATTTTAATTAATAGACATAGTTAACCTTTTCAGTTAGTTTTCTCACTTTAAAAAATAAAAATATGATACTGGCAAAAAACTTAGAAAACTTAGGAACAGAGTCTGCATTCAGTGTATTAGCTGAAGCTAAAGCATTAGAAGCAAAGGGTCACCCAATGATACATTTGGGATTAGGTCAACCAGATTTTAAAACCCCAAAACATGTAGTCGAAGCTGCAAAAAAAGCTTTAGACGATGGTCATCATGGATATGTGATGTCTAACGGAATTCCAGAATGTAGAGAAGCTGTAACAAGATGGATTAAAAAACGTTACAATGCAGATATTGATGCTGAAAGAATTTTAATTATGCCAGGTGGAAAGCCAACAATGAGTTATGCAATTCAATGTTTTGGTGAACCAGGGGCAGAAATAATTCATCCTACACCAGCCTTCCCAATTTATGAGTCAATGATAAATTATACTGGTTCAACACCAGTGCCTTATGATCTTACTGAAGACAAAGATCTTAAATTTGATCCAGATAAAATATTGTCTTTAATTACTGATAAAACAAGATTGCTAATTTTAATTAACCCAAATAATCCAACAGGAAGTTTTGTTGAAAAACCAGTAATAGACTATTTTGCTAAAGAGTTAGAAAAACATCCACATGTTACGATCTTAAGCGATGAAATCTATAGTAGACAAATTTTTGACTACAAAGAAATGCCATCGTTTTTTCATTATGAAAATTTAAGAGATAGATTAATTGTATTAGAAGGTTGGAGTAAAGCATATTCAATGACTGGATGGAGATTAGGCTGGAGTTTTTGGCCAAAGGAACTAGTTGAGCATGTAAATAAATTATTAATCAACAGTGTATCTTGTGTAAATGCAGCAGCACAATTTGCTGGTATAGCTGCATTGGATGGACCAGATGATTCAATTAAAGATATGTTAGATAAGTTTACTTTAAGAAGAAATTTAATTCATAAAGGTTTAAATGATTTACCAGGAATAGAATGCAGTCTGCCAGGTGGAGCTTTTTACGCATTTCCAAATGTAAAAGGTACTGGAATGACAGGCGCAGAATTTTGTAAAAAAGCAATGCATGAAGCTGGTGTTGCAATAGTGCCTGGAACAGCATTTGGACAAACTTGCCAAGACTACGTAAGATTTAGTTTTGCCGCATCTAGAGATAACATACAGCAGGCCTTAGAAAATATAGGCAAGATGCTTTCTAAATAGGCTGTATTTTTAAAAGATTTTTCTGTAATATTTACTTATGAATGAGATTGTACAAACAGAATTGAAAAAAATCTTTAACGGAAGATTTTCAACCTCAGAGTCCACACGAGCAAATTATGCAAGAGGTGAAGATACGTATGATCCAATTCTTTCAAAAGCTGTAGTATTTCCAGAAACAAATGAGGAAGTTTCTCAATTATTAAAACTATGTAACGAACACAAAATACCTGTAGTTCCATTTGGTACAGGCACTTCTTTAGAAGGCCATGTTGTTGGAAATCAAAACGGTATTACTATTTCTCTTGAAAAAATGAATAAAGTTTTAAGTGTCAATGCTGAGGACTTTGATTGTAGAGTTCAAGCAAATGTCACAAGAAAACAATTAAACGAATATTTGAGAGAAGATGGAGTATTTTTTCCAATTGATCCAGGCGCAGACGCTGCTCTTGGTGGGATGGCAGCAACGTCAGCTTCAGGAACAATGGCTGTTAAATATGGAACTATGAGAACTGTAATTTCAGGTCTGACAGTTGTTCTTCCAAATGGAGATATTATTAAAACAGGAGCTAGAACAAAAAAAACTTCTGCGGGATATAATCTTACAAATCTATTTATAGGTTCAGAGGGAACACTTGGAATTATTACTGAAGTACAATTAAGATTATCACCCATACCTGAAAGTATTATGAGTGCAGTTTGTTATTTTCCAGATTTAGACTCTGCAGTTAAAGCATCTCAAGAAGTTATCCAATATGGTGTTCCGATTGCAAGAATAGAAATGCTTAACAAAGATCAAATGGAAATAAGTATTAAGTATTCTAAATTAGATAATATAAAAGCGTCACCTACTCTATTTTTTGAATTTCATGGAAGTGAAGCATCAAATAATGAAAATATTGGAATTGTAGAAGAAATTTCAAAAAGTAATGGTGGAAGTGATTTTCAATGGGCATCATCTCCTGAGGAGCAAAAAAAATTATGGAAAGCAAGACACGATGTTTACTATTCCGTTAAAGCTTTGGGAAATGATATGAAAGTTTATTCTACAGATGTATGTGTACCAATTTCAAGATTAGTTGAATGTATTTCATGGGCAGAAAAAGAAGTTCAAAAGCTGGGCCTAACTGCTCCAATGGTAGGTCATGTTGGTGATGGAAATTTTCATTCTATAGTTCTTTATGATCCAGATGACGAGGATAAACAAAAAAGAATAAGACAATATAGTGATGATTTAATTAATAAAGCACTTGAACTTGAAGGAACTATAACTGGAGAACATGGTATAGGGCTTCAAAAAAAACATTATTTACTTAGAGAACACCCAGATAACGTACCTGTTATGAAATCTATTAAAAGATCGATAGATGTAAATAATATTATGAATCCTGGTAAAATTTTCGATTTGAATTAATCTACCTTAATGAAAAAAATATTGGTCACCAGAAGATTGCTAAGATCTTGTGAGGATAAAGCAAAAGAAATCTTTGATGCAAATTTAAATCTTAATGATGAACTATATTCACAAAAAAAATTAATTGAAATGAGTGAAGGATGTGATGGAATACTATCAGCTTTAACAGATAAGTTAGATGCTGAAACAATTAATCAATTACCAGACTCAGTTAAAATACTTTCTAATTTTGCAGTTGGATTTGGAAATATTGATTTAGAAGCTGCAAAAAAAAGAGGAATAGCTGTAACTAATACTCCAGATGTTTTAACTGATGCAACAGCAGAAATAGGAGTTCTTTTAATTCTTGGTGCTTGCAGAAGAGCTTCTGAGGGAATTGAAAGAGCTAGAGAAGGTGGATGGGTTTGGTCAGCAGATTTATTAATTGGAAAACAACTTACAGGTACAAGATTAGGTATTTTAGGAATGGGAAGAATTGGACAAAAAATTGCAAAAGTTGCTAAATCTCTTGGAATGATAATTCATTATCATAATAGATCAAAACTTAGTGAGGAAAAAGAACAAGGTGCAATTTATCATGATAATTTAAAAGATCTTCTATCTGTATCAGATGTGTTATCTGTATGTTGTCCAGCATCAAAAGAGACAATTGATATGATTAATAAAGATACAATCGAATACTTACCAAAAGGTGCAGTAGTTACTAATGTTGCAAGAGGAGATATAATTGAAGACGAGGCAATGGTTGATGCACTGGATAGAAGAAAAGTTTATGCAGTTGGGTTAGATGTTTATAAAAATGAGCCAAACTTAAATAAAGGCTACTATAAACATAAAAGTGCATTTATACTTCCTCATTTAGGCAGTGCTACAAAGGAAACTAGAACAGCGATGGCTAATTTAGCTATTGATAATCTTGATGAGTACTTCAAAACAGGGAACTGTAAAAATAAAGTCAATTAACAATCTCAAGTTGTATTAAGTCTTTTTATCCTCATTTTTAATAATGACTCTAAGTAACATTTGTGTTTAATTGTCGACAGTTAATTAACTATAGAGGAGAAATAAATGATTAAAGACAAAAAGTTGAAAGGTAAAAAATTACCTTCAAGACGTAAGTTCTTTAAAGCTGCTGCTGCAACTGGTGTTGCTGCTGTAGCTGCATCATCTTTAGCTGCTCCAGCTGTTGCTGCTGAAAGAATAGAAGCATCAATGGTTGCTACTTGGGGAAGAGATTTTCCAGGTCTAGGAACAGGAGCTCAAAGATTTGCACAAAGAATTGCAGATATAAGTGATGGTAGAATTCAAGTTACTTACTATGCAGCGAATGAAAGAGTTAAAGCATTTGACTCTTTTGATGAAGTTGCATCTGGTAACTCACAAATGTACCATGCTGCTGACTACTACTGGGTGAAGAAAGATCCAGCTTGGGGTTACTTTACAGCGGTACCATTTGGTTTTACTTACACTGAAATGAATGCATGGATTAGATTTGCAGGTGGTCAACAGTTATGGGATGAACTAGCTGACAAATTTGGTCTTAAAAACTTTATGTGTGGAAGCACAGGAGTTCAAATGGGTGGATGGTTTAACAAGAAGATTAGAAGCCCTAATGACTTCAAAGGTTTAAAAATGCGTATGCCTGGTTTAGGTGGACAAGTAATTGGTAAACTTGGAGGATCTCCAGTTTCATTACCTGGTGGACAAATCTACGAAAACCTTGTGTCTGGTGCAATTGATGCAACAGAATGGGTAGGTCCATGGAATGATGAAGCTATGAAATTCCAAGAAGCTGCTAAATACTACTACTATCCTGGTATGCACGAGCCTGGATCAATGTTAGCATGTGGAACAAACAAGTCTTGGTTCACAAGCTTAAACAAATCAGATCAGTTATTGATTGAAGCTGCTGCAGCAATGGAAAACGACGTTATGATGTCTGAGTACAATGCTAAAAACGGTGCTGCTTTAGCAAGATTGATCAATGATCATGGTGTTAAACTAGAGAAGTTTAGCGACAAGGTTTATGATGGCTTTGCTGGTGCTGCTAATGAAGTGTTTGAAGAAACAAGAGCTAGCAGTGGTCTTGCTGAAAGAGTTCACTCGAGCTTCTTAAAAGCAAGAAAAGACATTGGATCTTGGACTAACTTGTCTGATTCACCTTACATTTCGCAAAGAAACAGAGCTTTAGGAATGTAATTGAGCTTAATTTAATAATTAAAAGGGCCCTTTTTGGGCCCTTTTTTTTATTTTAAAATTAAGTATTACTTTTAAAAAATTTAAAATCATATGAGTCCAGAAAATAGTAAATTGTCTACTTATTTGAGAGTTTTAAGCTACTCAGTCTTAGCATTTACTTTAGCATTTTTAATTAATAACTTATTTACAGTTTGGGGTGGCTGGCCAGGCATTAAAAAAGTTTTTTCTCATTATGATTTGTTTGGTTATAAGCAAAAGTCTTTAGAGTCTTCCGATTTAACTTATGGTTATATTCAAATTATAATATATGTAGTTTGTATTCTCTCAGTTGTTTTTTATGTCTTCAAGACATACTCACAAACCTTAGTTGACGATTCAAAAATATTATCAAAATTTTCAGCGTATTTAATTAGAGGATCTTTTTGGGCTGTATTTTTAGTTGGTTTAGCTGATTTCATAATTTCATTTATGGTTGTTGAAAGATTATGGGAAGCTATATTTAGTCCTGAGGTAAAAGCTTTCATGGTAAAAGCTCCAGAAAGAATAACGTATATACATTTTCCAATAATATTAGTTTCATTTATAATAGGTTACTTTACAAAATCTGTTGGTTTTATATGGCTTGCAGTATTGGTAGTCTTAAGTGAATTTGTAATTGTTTTATCAAGATTTGTTTTCTCCTATGAACAAGCTTTTCAAGGAGATTTAGTTAGATTTTGGTACGCAGCGTTATATTTATTTGCAAGTGCTTATGCTTTAATTCACGAAGGTCATGTTAGAGTTGACGTACTTTATTCATCTTTTAGTGAAAAAAAAAAGGCTTGGACCAATATGGTTGGTTCAGCGTTATTAGGGGTACCTCTTTGTTTAATAGTTTTATTTTTAGGTTTAAATGGTAAAGCAAGTATTATTAATGGACCTGTAGTTGCTTTTGAAGTCACACAACAAGGTTCTAATGGACTATACCTTCTTTATTTAATGGCAGTATATTTAGCAGTTTTTGCTGTCACAATGCTATTACAATTTACTAGCTATTTTATGTCCAGTAGCCATAAAATTATTTTTAATAATATTGAAGATCAAACTCAATCAGACAATCCAGATCAAGTCAGATTAGAAAAGGTAGAGAGTAATTAATGGAATTATTATTTTTAGCAATTCTGGTATTAATTATGATCGCAGCACTTGCCTCAGGTTATCCTGTGGCTTTTGCTCTTCCCGGTTCAGCAATAATTTCCATTGGTTTAGCTGCATTTTTTGGAGCAATATTTGAAGGAGACTCTAGTGCTTATTTCACAGTCGATGGGCCTATAGAATGGTTAGTCGCTGGAATTACTAACTTTAGAAGTAACTATTGGGATGTTGAAACAGACACTTTAATTGCAATTCCTTTGTTTATTTTCATGGGGATAATGCTTCAGAAATCTAAAATAGCTGAGGACTTACTAATTACAATGGGTCAACTGTTTGGTCCTATTCCTGGTGGATTGGGTATATCGGTAATTTTTGTAGGAGCCTTACTTGCTGCTACAACTGGAATAGTTGGAGCTACTGTTATCGCAATGGGACTAATTTCTTTACCAACAATGTTAAATAATAATTATGATCGTAAACTTGCGAGTGGTATCGTTTGTTCATCCGGAACTCTTGGACAGATAATTCCACCTTCAATTGTTTTAATTATTATTGCTGATCAATTAGCCAGTGCATCAGATGTTGCTAATAATATTAGACAAAATGATTACAAAGCAATTACTGGTGAATTTAACATGCCTGGTGAGTTTAGAGTTGGATCATCTAGTGCTGGAGACATGTTCTTGGGTGCTTTGTTACCGGGACTAGTTCTAGTAGCATTGTATATGATATATGTCTTTATTTATGCAAGAATTAAAAAAGGTGTAGCACCTCCTGTTCCATTTAAAGGGACTTTCGATTTTAAATTTTGGTTGAGAGTTATAGTTATTATCATCCCTCCTCTAGCACTTATATTTGCAGTATTAGGATCAATATTAATGGGAATTGCAACTGTAAACCAAGCTGGTTCTATTGGAGCAATTGGAGCAACTTTAATGGCTGGATATAGGTTGTTTGAAGGTAAGAAAAGTGCATTTTATCCTTTAATACTAATTATAGGATCAATAATACCTATTACTTTTCTGGCTTCAACTTATGAACTCAATGTTAAAAATTTAGAGGAAAGAGATTTGGGTGCTATCTACATTACAGCATTTTTTGTGATTATACTTGTTTACGGAATAGCATGGAGCTTCTGGAGAAGTTATAAAACAGATAATGTACTAAAAGAAGTTGTTACAGAAACTTGTATTACCACTTCAATGGTTTTCATAATTCTATTAGGTGCTGCAATGCTTACATCAGGATTTAGAGCATTTGGTGGAGAAGAGTTGGTTAGAGATTTTCTTCAAGATCTACCTGGAGGTTTCTGGACTCAGTTTATCGTGGTTATGGTTGTAATTTTTCTTCTAGGTTTCTTTTTAGACTTTATAGAAATTGCTGTTGTAGTAGTTCCGATTATTGCACCAATATTACTTGCTGAAACAGGAGCAAATGTTACAGCAGTATGGCTTGGAGTAATGATAGGTGTAAATCTTCAGACATCATTCTTAACCCCTCCATTTGGATTTGCTTTGTTTTATCTAAAAGGTGTAGCCCCAAAAATAATTCAGACATTGGATATATGGAAAGGTGTAGTGCCTTTCATAGCGCTACAGCTAATTGGCCTTGGAATTGTTGGTTTTTATCCAAGTCTTGTTAATTATCTGCCCAACAGAGTTTATTTAACATCAAATGTTGCTCCACCTCCAATGAACCCTAAACTTCAATACTGTTTGCAAGAATACAAATTTGCAAACTTTGAAACTAACGGAGATCAAATTAAAACTAGTATTAATGAATTTGATGATATCATTTTAGCAAATTTACCCGCAGATAAATTAAGTTACTTCCAACGTCATGTTGATAATTCTAAATATTCTTTTGAATTGGTAGATGAAGTTAAAAGTGCTCAGTCAATCTATGATGACTATGCAGTTGATTATAGAGATTTACATTTTAAAACAAGAAAAAAACAAAAGAAAATTATAAAATTAAATAAAAAGATAGATAAGTTTAAAGCTGAAATAAGAAATCTAGATGATGAGGATGTATCAGATAAAAATAAAATTTTGCAAAAAATTGAAAATGTTAAGCTAGAGATAGAAGAAATTCAAAATACAATTCCTCAGGAGTGGAAAGCTAAAAATGATGAGTTTAATAAAATTAATAAAGCAAAAAATTTAGCTGTAAAAAAATATAAAAAGACTGTTGATAATGCATATGAAGATTTATTATTAATTAAGGAATTTATAAATGATGGTGAAAAATTTGAAGAATTAAGTCAAGATATGAAACTTCTTAAGTCAAAAATAGATAATAGGGGTTATATTGATGCAATAGAATTTATTGATAATATTTTTGAAAAAGTTGGAGAAATTTCAGGATCAGATGAATTTGCTGATAAGCTAGATTATTTAATTACCCTTATGGATGAAGATGAAGTTGATTTCGAAAAACTTCAAAGTTCAGCAAATGATACTTATGTTTTATTCCAGCAAGAGATTGACTGGAGAAAAAATTTTAAGAAAAAGCACATGGATAAAATAACTGCTCATGATAAAGTTATTAGTGAAACTATTGGATTACGTCTGCAATCAAAACTTACAAAAGAGCAAGCGATTTATGTCTCAAGATGTAATTCAATACATAGAGACATTTCTCTAAACTTTTAATTAATTCGTAATCTGATCAATTATTTTCGATCTTTTATATAATCCTAAGCCTTCAGCTTTTTGTTTTAACTTGTTGTATTCAGACTTTAAGTTTTCAGTATTTACATTAATTTTATTTCCAATTTCAATTATTGATCCAATGATTGGATCAATTTCTAGGGGACGTTTTGCGTGTAAATCTTGAGTAGTTGATGGTTTGTGGCCTTTTATTGAAATTGCTGCCTTAATTCTATGATCTATTGAAACATTAAATTTAACGCCAATTTTTTCTCCCACTGACTGACATTCTTCCATCAATTTTTTCACTATTTTTAAAAGTTCTGGGTCGTTACCAATTTCATCTAAAGATTTATCGTGTAGTGCACTCACAATATTAAACGAGCAATTACCCCAGAGCTTTATCCAAATTTCATCTCTTAGATTACTTTTTTGTGGAGCTTTTAAACCTCCTGCAATTAATAAGTCTGCAATAATTTTAAGTCTTTCTGATTTTGACCCATCTGGTTCGCCTAATGTAAATCTTTCACCGCCATTGTGTTTAATAACACCAGGTTCAGTAATTTCAGCTGCTGGATAAACTACACATCCAAGAGCTCTTGAAGGCCTCAAAGAATTCCAAATTTTACCATCAGGATCAACACTATCTATGTGTTTCTCATCTAAGTTTGTCCCCGTGTTAGCTTTATGAAAATACCACCATGGTAAGCCATTCACAGCAGATATTATAGTTGTATTTTCTCCAATTAAGCTTTGAAGAGACTCTACTATATTAGAAATTGCATGAGCTTTTACTGAAATAAAAATATAATCTTGAATTCCAAGTTCTTTGGGATCATCTGTTACTTTTAATTTAAAGTTTTCTGTTTTATCTTTTTTAATTAATGTTAAACCATTTTCCTCGATAGCTTTTTTGTGTGGGCCTCTAGCTATAAGTGATAAATCAATATTATTTTTACTTAAACATGCAGCTAAATATCCACCGATTGATCCTGCACCAAATATACAAACTTTTATCATTAATTATTTAAACCAAATTTTTTTGCTAAAACATTTCTTTGTAATTTTCCTGTTGCTCCTTTTGGAATTTCTTCAACAAAAAAAATTTTTTTTGGTATTTTAAACTTAGCAAGTTTTTCTTTTGCATATTCTAAAACATCATTTTCTGAACATATCTCACCGCTTTTTATTATAATTGCACTAGCAATATTTTCTCCAAGCATTTTGTCTTCATACCCAAAACAAACTGCTTGATCTATTAATGGATGGTCCATTAATACATTATCAACTTCTAATGGAGATATTTTTTCTCCACCTTTATTAATTATTTCTTTCAATCTTCCTGAAATCTTTAAATAACCCTCATTATCGAAATAACCTTGATCGCCAGTTCTAAACCAACCATTGGTAAAACTTGTTTTGTTTGCTTCTTCATTATTATCGTATCCAAGAGTTACATTTTCACCTTTTATACACACTTCTCCTTCATCACCTTGTTTTAGCACTTCCCCGTTTTCATTCATAATGCATACCTCTGGACCTGCTGGAAGGCCTACAAATCCTGCTTTTTGTTGCTTAGGTGGTAATGGATTAGAAGTCATCTGATGAGTAGCTTCTGTCATACCGTATGCTTCAATTACTGGACAACTAAAAACATCATTTAAATCATTAAATACTGCTGGTGGTAAAGATGCAGATGATGACCTAATTAATCTTAGTTCTAGCCCCTTAGCAATTTCTAAATTTTTATGTGCTCTTAACAAAATAGTTTGATGCATTGTGGGTACTCCAGAGTACCAAGTTATTTTTTCTGATTTAGCTATATCTAAAAACTTGATAGCATTAAAACCATTTGATGCACATACAGATGCACCAGCTTTCATTGATGAAGCTAAAATAGCTATAAGACCATGTATATGAAAAAGTGGCATAATATTAAGACAATGGTCATTTTCTGAAAGATTTAAACTTTTAGAAATATTTTCTGCTGAAGAAAAAATATTTTTATTTGTTAAAGGAACAATCTTTGGTCTCGATGTAGTACCAGAAGTGTGTAGCACTAATGCTTCATCATTTTCATTGGGTAAAGAATATTCACTTTCTTTTTCGTAAATATTAAATATTCCTGAAGGTCCATCCTTTTCAGGATTAATTTCACATAATTCTATTTTTAATTTTTTTGCTACATCTACAACTGGATTTTCAGAATTTTTCTCAACCAAAACAATTTTTGGATTTAAATCTTTCAAATAAAATTCATACTCCTCAGATTTATATGATGGATTTAAAGGGGCAGCAGACATATAGCTTGAAATTGCCAAAAAACTTGAAGCCATGTATGGTCCATTTGGTAAAACTATCGCTGCTCTATCTTTGTTTGATAATCCATTTCCAGCCAGTTGTTTAGAAATTTTATTGATAAATAATTTTAAATCTTTGTAACTTAGTTTTGTGCTGATTTCAGAGGTTAGAGCAATATTTTCATCATTCACATTTTCAAAAATGTTTCTAACAATTCTTTTTGACATTATTTAGTACCCTTTTGCGTAACCGTCTTTTCTAGGATCAGATCCTCCCAAAAGGTCCCCTTCTGATCGATTTATTTTAATAGCTTGACCTCCACCATGAGTACCATCAATATACTCAACATTATGACCGATTTCTTTCAATTCATTAAAAATTTGATTATCGACTGATTTTTCAAGCTTATAAATATTGTTAAAATGAAAAGCTCTAGGAAAACTTAAAGCCTCTTGAGGACCCATACCGTAATCAATCATATTATTTAAAACATGCACCTGTCCTACTGGTTGATATTGTCCTCCCATAACTCCATAACTCAAAGTTGTGTTGTTATCTTTGTCAATGACCATACCTGGAATAATAGTGTGTAATGGTCTTTTTAAGCCCTCAATGCAGTTTGGATGTCCATGCTCTACTCTGAAATTTGTACCCCTGTTATGTAAAAGTATTCCACTTTTATTTGTAGTGATACCTGATCCAAATACGTAACAAACTGAATTAATGATGGACACACTATTTAAGTCTTTATCTACAACTGTTAGATAAATAGTTTCTGGGTGAGCCGGAATATTTAAGTCACCAACATCACTGCATGAATTGAGCTTAATTTTATTAAAAATATCCTCAATATTTTTATCACTTAAAATTTCATCTAAATCAAAATTTACAAAATTTGGATCGCCTAAGCTTGTTTCTTTAACTTTATAAGCTTGTTTTGTAACTTCGGCTTCAAGATGAAATCTTTCAGTACTATTGAATTTATAATTATGAATATTTAGTTTTTCTAACAATTTCATCATAATCAAAACAGTTACGCCAGGTCCATTTGGAGGACATTGATGAATAAAATCACCCTTATAACTAGATTTTATTGTTTCTGATCTTATTGTGTTCTGTTTAGAAAAATCCTCAAAAGTATGAACACCCCCTAATTCACTTAAACTTTCAATTATATCTTTTGCAGTTTCACCCTCATAAAATTCTTTACTTCCTTTTTTACTAATTGCCTCTAATGTTTTTCCTAATGGAATATTTTTCATTAATTCATTTTCTTGATAAGTACGACCTTCTTTCAAAAAAATTTTTTTTGAATTTTCATTTCCATTAATTTTATTTAAGCTATTATGCCAAGCATTTGACACTACTTTAGAAATTTTGTGACCATTTTTTGCAATCTCAATTGCACCTGTAAATAATTGTTCAAAATCTAATTTTCCAAATTCTTTATGAATAGTTTCCCAAGCATGAACGGCACCAGGAATCGTTACTGAATGAGGACTTGTTAATTCAATTTTATCTATATTTTTTTCCTTGAAGAAATCATAACTTAATTTCTCTGGTGCTAACCCAGATCCATTAAAAGATACTGCATCCTTATTATTCATTTTGACAATTGCAAAACAGTCTCCACCAATACTTGTTGCATTAGGTTCAACTACAGATAAAACAATTGAAGCTGCTATAGAAGCATCTACTGCATTTCCACCCATTTTTAGTATTTTTAAGGCTTCTTCTGTCGCTAATGGATGAGAAGTTGCAGCCATAGCATTTGAAGAGCGTGCATCTTTATCTTTTGTTGATTGATTATTCATAGTACAGATTAAATCTCAAAAATTTATAAATGATTACTAAAGTAAATAAAAGCATTATCATATTCTGTATTTTTGCCTTTGGTTTTTTATTATCAAATCTTGTTAGATCTATTACTGCAACATTAACGCCTGTCCTGACATATGAATTCGATTTAACAGCAGGTAATTTAGGACTGTTAGCAGGAGGCTATTTTATTGGCTTTTCAATTATGCAAGTCCCAATAGGACTACTCCTTGATAAATTTGGACCAAAAAAAGTTGTTGGGTATTTTTTAATAATTGCATTGGTAGGAACCATATCATTTGCATTAGCAAAAAGTTTTTCTGGGTTACTTATTTCAAGAATATTTATTGGGATCGGCGTAAGCGCTTGTATGATGGGACCTCTAACAGGATACAGAGTTTGGTTTGCTGAAAAATATCAACAGCGTGCTAATTCATGGATGTTAATGGTTGCAAATATAGGTTTTGTATCATCTACTTTACCTGTCCAAATTTTATTACCTTACATGGGATGGAGATGGATTTTTATTTTAATAGCTATACTTATTTTAATAAGTATTATTTTAATTTTCTTATTCACTCCTAATTGGGAACAGAAAGAAAACCTCACTATTAATGAAGAAAAAAAAAGTTTAGCTCAAATTTGGAAAAATAAGTTTTTTATTAGCATGGTACCATTAGCATTTATTAATTATGGTGGTATACAGGCAATCCAAACGCTTTGGGCTGGTCCTTGGATGCTAAATATTACAGGGTATTCTCCATTTCAAAGTGCTACAGGCTTGTTTTGGATCAATGTAACAATGTTAGCATCATACTTTTTATGGGGATATATTCTCCCTAAACTCTCTGATTATGGAATTAGTAGTGTTAAACTTATTAAATTTGGACTCCCAATAAGTTACTTTGTTTTCTTTCTAATAATATTTTTTGGTCCTAAAGCTGGAGCTTTTTTATTTGCAATATACATTATGACTTCAATTGTAATTTCTTTAACTCAACCTGCAATAGCTTTAAACTTTTCACAAAGTTTAGCAGGCAAGTCACTCACTTCATATAACGTATTTATTCATTCAGGAACATTCTTTATGCAATGGGGTATTGGATTATTTATAGACTTATTTAATTCTAGCGGATTTGATATTGTAAGTAGTTAT
>CACKUZ010000002.1 GCA_902603475.1 uncultured Pelagibacteraceae bacterium | reverse complement strand
CCCAAGTATACTCCTAAATTATTTAAATATTTATTGAATGGTGGAGGGGGAAGGATTCGAACCTTCGAAGACCGAAGTCAACGGGTTTACAGCCCGCCCCATTTGACCGCTTTGGTACCCCTCCCTAATAGTAGGGGAAGCGTCCCCATGTTCAATAAAGCTTTAAACAACATGCGTTTTATATATTTTTATTGTACAAATGCAATACGTGAATTTCATGAAAAATAGTATAAAAAGCGTTTAAATTCATAAAATATGACTCAAAAATCATCCTTTTTCATAGTCGGACGTCACGCAGTTATAGGAGCATTAAAAAACCCGAAAAGGAGAGTTTTAAAAATTTTTCTAACAGAAGAAAGTAAAAAAAATATTCATAAACAAAACCCACATAAAAATTTATTAAAAGATCTTAAAGTTTTTTTTAAAACTAAAAAAGAATTAGATAAATACTGTAGAAGTGAAGATATTTTACATCAGGGTTATATAGCTGAAATAGAGCATTTAGAAAATATAGAACTAAAAGAATTTATTAAAGGTAAGAGTAATTTAACTTTTGTTTGTTTGGATGAGGTTACAGACCCAAGAAATATAGGGTCTCTAATTAGAAGCGCTGCATCATTTAATATAGATGGACTAATTGTTAAAGAAAGGCATTTTCCAAGCGAAAGTAAATTGTTGTATAAATCTGCTAGTGGTTGTGTAGAACACCTGAGTATTTTTCAAGTATCAAATATAAATACTACATTAAAATATCTAAGAGATAAAAATTTTTGGATTTATGGTTTTACAGCAAATGGTGATAAAAACTTTACTGAAGTTAAATGGAATGGAAACAACGTGCTACTATTTGGATCTGAAGGACATGGCCTTAATAAACATACTGCAAAATATACTGACTTTTCAGTGAAAATTAATATAAATAAAAAAATTGAAAGTTTAAATATATCAAACAGTGCAGCAATTGTTTTTCATCATATAAATCAACAAAAATAATTTCTTGAATATATATTAAATGCTATTAAAAAAAGCTTCACGCCCTTGTAGCTCAGCTGGTAGAGCAATTGATTTGTAATCAATAGGTCCGCGGTTCGAGTCCGTGCGGGGGCACCATCACTCAATTAAATCAACACTTATTATTTTTGCAAAGTTAAAATTAAATTTAATCTTAAAGTTAATTGTGCCAGGATTGGACCAGCATTGTGCCAAGATCAAGTAGCCCTTTTACTTTGGTGCACTAGCATTTTTATTACAATATTTGGCTGCAAAACCTAAGGCTTGAATTTGTTCATTTTGGCTTTTTTGACCAATAATTAAAATTTCTTCATCAGAATATTTTCTATGAATCATTTCTGTTGAGCAGATACAATATTGTTTTGCTCTTTGTTTTCCTAAGGTAGACTTTGCGTCGAAATAACAAGCCTCGAATATTTCTTTTTGATATTCAGGACTTAATGCAAAACTTCTCTCGGCATTAGATAAAAAAATAATTATAAAATTTAAAGCAAGTATATAACATGTTTTAGTAAAGATTTTGAACACTAAACTTTTTTACCATAATTATATAAAATTTTCTTCTTAGTGCCGTTTTTATATGTGTATTCATGTGTGCCATGCCTTTTATCACTTTTAAAAGGACCGTAAGATGATGCCCCAGAGGGCCATGTTATTTTTCCCATTCCTTCTCTTTTATCATTTTTCCATTCTCCTTGAAATATTTGTCCATCACCATAATCGTAAGTTCCAACACCATGAAATAGACCGTTTAAAAAATCACCTTCATATTTTGCTCCATTTGTGTAAAAAAGCTGACCATAGCCTGTCATTTTATCTTGTCTAAATTCACCAACATACTTTGTTCCACTTTTCCATGTAAATTCACCCTTGCCAGATCTGTTTCCCTCAACAAAATTACCTTTAAATTTATTTCCACTTTTAAAAATTAATTGTCCTTTTCCGTATTGCTTTCCATCTTTAAAATTTCCAATTCTTTTATTGCCATTATCAAATACCACTGTGCCTGAGATAAATTTATTATTTTCAAATTTTCCAATTGCTTTTGTTTTTGACTTACTATTAAATTGTTCACCATTTCCTTCTTTTACACCCTTAACATACTCACCTTCATAAGTTGAACCGCTTGCCCAAACTTGTTTACCTTTTCCGTGTTTCTCTCCATCTTTCCATGTTCCTGTATATGTGCCCCCATCATTATAAGTGTAAGTTCCTTTGCCATAGCGTTTACCATTTTTAAATTCTCCAACATATTTATCACCACTTGCAAAAGTATGAATTCCCTCACCGTTAAATTCCATATTGAGAAATTCACCGATATATTTATCTCCATTAAATTCTAATGTACCTGACCCACTTAATTCTCCATTAAAAAATTCACCAACATAAACTGATCCTTCATTCCCTTGATATTGACCTTGTCCGTGAGGTTTACCATCTTTAAAAGCTCCAATATAATATCCATCATCATATTCATGCTCTCCAATACAGTTATTATAGCTTTTAACACCCTTCCAAAAACTACATTTAGATAATTTCTCAGCATAAGCGTTTCCACTTAACAACAAACCTAGAACAACAATCCCTAAAAGTTTTTTCATAATTTAATTACTACAAGAGTTTGCATAATCTTCTGTATAGCTTGCATGTCTGTATGCTTTCTTAGCATATCTTTGACAATCACTTAGACTATTTGACCTATAAGCTTTTCTTGCATCTCTGTATCCATCATAAGCTTCATATTCAGCATTTGAACAACCACAACTACTTGCTTCACTTTCGGCATATGACAAATGACGGTAAGCTCTTTTTGAATATCTTTGACAATCACTTAAACTATTTGCCCTATAAGCTTTTCTTGCATCTCTATATGCATCATAAGCTTCACTCATACATCCTGAGCAGTCACCTGCGTATGAATGATTTGATAAAATTAAACTTAAAATAATAATCCCTAAGAGTTTTTTCATTATGAGTAGTCGCAATCTCCCCATACCCAAGTTCCTGTTTCGCTATTCCATGCACTTAAATCTCCTCCCGGTTCACAATCCCCCCAGACATATGCATTTGTTTCACTATCATAACCATCAAAGCTACCACTTGAGCACTCCCCCCAAACCCAAGCTCCAGTATCACTATTCCAACCGTCACATGAAACGCCCCATGATGGATTTGTAAAAACTAAAAAAACTGTAAAGGCGTATGCCAGAAACTTTTTCATCTTGAAAACTCTATCACTGTGCCAAGATTGTGACCAGACAAATAATATTTTAAGATTGTTGTTGCAAACAAATGTTTATTTTAACTTTAACAATTGATTTGTAATCAATAGGTCCGCGGTTGGAATCCGTGCGGGGGCACCATCACTCAACAAATTCAACACTAAGTATATTTGCTTAAATTGTTTTAGTCTAATTGGTAACAATAAGTGTTACCATAGTGTTTCCATTTTGTATTAAATTATCGAAATAATATTTATTTTACTTGCAACAAATCTTAACTTCTACTTTATCAGGTTTTACAATTACTGGTTCTTTTTTAAACTTTACGTTGTCTTTTATATTTTGACATCCGGTAATCAAATACAGAACTATGATTAATAGAAGTTTATGAATAATTTTCAAATTTTTAATATTTAGAATTTTTAATATTCATAACAAGTTGTAGTATTTCCAACAGTAGTACACCTTAGTTGTTTTGTTGGTGTGGTCTCTAAATTTTTCTTAAGACCATCATAAAATTCATCTCTTGATTTTTTTGCTGCTTTCATTGCATCCATATAGGGGCTACAGTCAATACCTCTTCTATCAATAGCTACACCCATAGGTTCTGCATGTATATTGCCACCAAGTCTTTCATACCAAGCAATGCATAAAGATCTCGGTGTCATATTCATGTAATCATCTGGTGATGATGCGCACCCGTTTAAGGCAAAACACAAAAATAATATACCTACTGATTTTTTCATAAACAAAATTTATACTGTTACCATAGTGTTGCCAATCTTATTAAATCCTAATATTAACATTGATAACGTTTGTTATTTTGAACTCAGAGTCTCGATTTGTAATCAATAGGTCTGCGGTTCGAGTCCGTGCATGGCACTATAATCTTGTATTGCTTAATCTAATTTTTAACTAAAATAGATAGTTCTTTTGCTAATATTGAATATCCATTCAAATTAAAATGTGTTGGTAATTTATAATGAAATACATCCAAAGGATCAGTTCTATTCCAATAAATTGATGAGCCATCTACAAATTTAAAATTATATTTTTTTGAAGTTTTCTCGACTAGTTTTTTTAAATTATCAAGTTGCGTAATTTGTGGATGTTTAATTTTATTATAAGATAATCTTGTATATTTTGGTATATAAAATATTATTTTGTTGGTAATATTTTTTTCAATTAAAAAATTGTTTAAATCCTTAACTGTAGAGTCGTAAATTTCCTCGTTTTTTATCAAGGCTGGGTACTTTTTAAAATATTTGATTAAAGTTCCAAAACCTCTTGAAAAATATGCCAAAAAAAACTTAAATTTAAGAATGGTTGTATTAACCTTTGATACATAATTAACTTTAGTTTGATCTAAGATTTGAATATCTTTATTTTTAACATTATCAAATTTAAAATCGAATTTTTTTCCAAAATTATTTCTTAATTCTTCGTGGTCGTTTCCCTCATAAAATAACCATACAAATGTATTAAAGTTAGTCTTATTTTTTGTGAATAAACTTATTATCATCTCTTTTTGATAATATGGACCAGTACCAGACACTGAAATGTTTAGAATTTTTTTATTTCCAGTTTGATTTATTAACAAAGAAGTTAAATCATTAGGTTTATTAATACAATGTGACGCTCCAAATGAGTCTCCGAGTATGACTATGTCAGTATCATAAAATAAATCAGTTCTATTTTCTCTAAATCCAAAATTATCTTTTTTGTAAGCTAGATTGTTAAACCCGTCTTCTGAATATCCACACTTATGAATATAATAGTCTTTATTAAAATCTATTTTATTTAAGTCACTGAACTCTTTTTTTTTTAGAGTAAATACTAGATCTGAGAGATTAATCTTGAATATATTAAATAGCGGCACTCCACCTAATAAAAAATTTAAAGATCCAAAAAATATTATAAAAAATATAAAAATTGTGCAAAATACAAAAAAAATATTCTTCATTTGTAGATTATGTATATAAATATTTGTGCTTCATTAAAAAATATATTTATTTTAATAATTTTGAAGTTATTTTTTTCTTTGGGTCAAAAAATGGTTTCTCTATTACTTTACATTTAAAGTATTTGTCATCTATTGTTACCTCTATCTCATTTCCGATTTTAGAAAAATCTATATCCACCATTGCAAGAGCAATATTTTTTTTTAAACGTGGAGAGTAAATAGCTGATGTCACTTTTCCTATATTTTTATTATTTGCTCTAAGGGGCCAAAATGTAGTATTTGGTCCACTTAATTTTTCACATTTAATTTCTAAACCAACTTGCAATCTTTTTACACCATCAGCTTTAATTTTTTTTAAAGATTCTTTTCCAATAAAATTAATATTTCCATCTAAATTAACTAAACGATCTAAGCCTAATTCAAATGGATTTGTATGTATATCAGCATCAGCATGGTAAGAGAGCATGGCACCTTCTATTCTTCTTATAGAAGAGGTATGACCTGGTTTAAGTCCAAATTCCCTACCTACTTCCATAATTTTTTCATATAGCTCATTGCCTTTTGATCCATCTCTTAAAAATAATTCATAGCCAAATTCGCTAGACCAGCCTGTTCGGGAAACTACTAGTGGAATTCCATCTAGATCTAATTCTTTAAACCAATAATATTTTATATCCTTAATAATTTCTCCAAATAATTTGACCATAATTTCAGCTGACTTTGGTCCTTGTAATTGCAATGGAGAAACATCTGGTTCTATTATTTTTACATCTAATTCTGAGTTAACAGCCACACCCTTAGCCCATAATAAAATATCACTGTCACCTAAAGATAACCAAAAGTGATTTTCTCCCAACCTTAAAAGTACTGGATCATTTAATATACCACCCTCAGCATTTGTAATTAAAACATATTTACATTGCCCTACAGATAAGTTTGATAAATCTCTTGGGGTTAATAGTTGAATAAATTTAAATGCATCTGGACCAGTTATTTCAACTTGTCTTTCAACAGCAACATCACATAAGATTGCTGTTTTAATCAAATTCCAAAAATTCTGTTCTGGGTCTCCAAAATCACGAGGAATATACATGTGATTATATACAGAAAAACCTTTTGCTCCCCATTTTACAGTTGAATCGAAATATGGAGATTTTCTAATTTGAGTTCCAAACCCAAAATTTTTATTGGTCATTAATTTGTTTCTTTTCTGATTTGTTCTATTTTAATTTTTTTTTGAAGACTTCTATTTGAATCATAAAGAAGATTAAACTTAACTTTTTTATTTATTTTAATAGAAATAATTTTTGCATTTCTTACTTCATAGTTATCTGCTACTGCACTAATCGGTCTTTTTTGTATATTTAGATTTTTGATAACGATTTTTGAATTGTCACTAACTACCCTTCCCTTCCATCTTCTTGGTCTAAAAGCACTAATCGGTCTGATTGACAACTTGTTTGAATCTAAGTTTAATATAGGACCATAAACAGACATATTATAAGCAGTACTACCAGCAGGTGTGGAAATTAATATACCGTCAGAAACTAACTTTTTTATTATTTTCTGAGATCCACTCGAAACTTCTAAGGATGCGGTTTGCCTACTTTGTCTTAATATCGATACTTCATTTATTGCAACAGACTTTTTGATTTTGTTAAATTTGTTTTTAACAATCATTTCTAAGGGTGAAATTGTAACTGATTTTGCTTTTGATAAATTTTTAATTGTATTTTTAGTTGAAAATTTATTCATCAAAAAACCATAACTACCAGCATTAATTCCATAAAAGGGTTTTTTGTATTTATTATATTTTTTTAAAGACGAAAGCATGAAGCCATCGCCGCCAACAACAATAATTAAATTACATTTGTTTAATGATATATTTTTAACTTTTTGATCTAAATAATTTTTAACTTTTTTAGATGTTTTCGTATTATCAAAAAGAATATGTGGCTTTAACATTTAGTGGTGCCCTCGGCCAGACTCGAACTGGCACTCCATAAATGGCAAGGATTTTAAGTCCTTTGTGTCTACCAATTTCACCACGAGGGCATGAGTTATTTTCATGAGTATTTATGCTAATATTTATAATTCAACAAGAGGAATAAGTAAATTTTTTTTATTTTATCTCTCTGTGTACGAGGCATGTACGAGACATCCTATATTATCCTATAAAGATTTTAGGATAATTGAAATTGTTTAACTATACTTTGAAATCAGACTGCAGGGAACGGGCTGATCATGGCCGTGCGAGATCAATGAGCCTCATTACGTATCCATCTTGTAAATTCTTTTGACTCCATAAAAATTAGCATACCATCTTCCCAACCTTTATCTGCTGTAATTTTATTACTCCAATCAGTACATTCAATTCCTACAGCACCATTATCTAGATCAAAAGCATTATAGGTATAAACTGATTTACCTGATTTATCTGCTGGATGCTTTAGTTTACCTTGAAAATTTTTTTTGGCAGTTGGAAATATAGTTTCTAATTCACTTAATATTTCTTTTTCTTTATTGTAACATTCTTCAATGTTACTTGAAAAAGAAATTCTTCCATTAAGTTCATGAATGATAAATTTTTTATCATTTGTCTTGTAATGAAATTGCAATATTTCATAAACTTTAAAATCTTTTGATTTATGATAAGTTCGTGCAAATTTTTTACTATTTGGATAAAAAATTTTCTTTATTTCACTCTTAGGAAAATAATCCAACAAACTATCACCAACACTTATTCCCTCTATCTCGAAGTCTTTTATATCATCAGCTTTTGTCCAGGATTGAAAACTAAAGGTTAAAACTATAACCAGGAATATATATGCTTGTAGGCGTTTCATGAGGTTTATATTATCTCTTTATGTACGAGGTGTGTACGAGAATTTGATCATTTTTATCTATTGATTTTACTATTTAATTTAAGAGTTTAATTAATTTATAAGACTTTATGAGATAATTAGACTGCACTGGACTAACACAGACTCACTTTAATCTTTATCCCTCGTCTTTTAAGTCCTTTGTGTCTACCAATTTCACCACGAGGGCATTTGTGAATTTCATGAGTATTTATACTAATATTTATAATTGAACAAATTAATTAATCCATATTATTTTTTAAACCAATTAAATAATAGATTTTTCAGAGTTCTGAAAATCTCAATTTTTTGTATTTTTGATTTGCCTGCGTTTCTCTCGTAGAAAGTAATTGGTATCTCTTTAATTTCAAAATTTCTTCTCTCTAGTTCAAAAATAATGCTCATAAAGAAGCTATAACCAGCACTGTTCACGATATTTAAATCAAAATTTGCTAGCCTGTTTAAATTATAACCCCTATAGGAGGTTGTAAATTCTGAACACTTTGATTTTAAAACAAACTTTATAATTTTATTACCAAAGTAGCTTATAAATAACCTGAAACCTTTCATCTCACATTTGCCACCTTCAATATATCTTGATCCAATAACAAAAGGATAATCATTTAAATAACTTATAAAATTACTTATTTCTTTTGGGTCATGAGAAAGATCTGCATCCATAGTAATTAGATAATCAAAATTATTTTTCAAAGCATAATTATATGCTTCTTTATGAGCTGTATCTAACCCAGATTTGCCCTTTCTTATTATTAAATTAATTTGATGAAATTTTTTTTTTAAATCCTCGATTAAGAGTGATGTGTTATCTGGAGAATTATCATCTATGATTAAAATATCTACATTATTATTGTGATTTATAATTGAATTTATAAATTCACTTATATTTTCAGCCTCATTATAAGTAGCAGAAAAGACTAAAATTTTTTTTTTATCTGATTTTTGTAAATTCATTAAAATAACTGCTCAGAAACTTTTAAACCGAGACTTAACATCAATCTTATTATTAATTAAATTATTAAAAACAATTACTTTTGATATTATACCTCCTGTAATACTAATATTTTTTTCTACTAAATTGCAACAATGAGGTATTCTAGTAAATGTAAATTGAAATAGAATTAACATTGTAAAAAATAAAACTAATATTTTATTTTTATTATTATAAATTGAGTAGTTCTGTTTATTTATTAAGTAAATATTAATGCAGAAAACTACAAATAGTATAATATGTATCCATCTACCCCAATCTCTTCCAATATAAAATAATAAAAAAAGAGGCAAAATAACTAAAATATTTAAGAAGATCTTTTGTTTTGTAAAACGATCAAGCCAATGAAACACGAAAAGAACTGGAGTAAGATAAAATAAAAAAATAAAAAAATATTTAAATAAATTTGTTAAAGGATTGATCATATAAGAAAATTCACTTCTAAATAAAATAGGCGTACCAATTGATTCTATAATAGAGGCATTAATATTTTGTTTATTTTCAATTTGATCTAAAATTAATAGTGCTTTTTCAGCCGTTATTGGGTTAATCCAAAAATAGAGTGCTATAGGTATAAATATTAAGTATGGGAAGTAATATTTTATTTTTTCATAAGTTGAGGTTTGTTTTATTATTATTAACCAAGTTAAAATTATATGAAATGGAATTAAAAAAAAATTTACCTCATGAATAAGTACATTTACTATCAATATTGGAATTATTAAAAAAAAATAATATTTATTATAAAAAATTATTTTTTCATTTTGTCTATCAGATATTAATGCAAGATAGGTGTGTAATAATATTGAAAAAATACCAAATATTTCTAACCTTGCGTAACCTCCTAAATCATAAAAATTAAAGAGTATAAAGCTAGGATTTAGTACAAAAAAAATAAATATTAAAACATTTTTAAATTTAATTTTTAAAATGTTGATAAATAATAAAAAATTTAAAATTGTAAAAATATAAAATAAACTTGAAAAAAAAATTCTTTTTTCAAATCCTAAACTATCTAATTTAAGCATTATTGTACCAATCAATCCCCTAGGTAGAAAACCTGCAGAATAATTGATATGAAGTTCATTAAATGTCCAAAGATTAATAATATTATTTAAAGAAAAGATATAAACATAGGTAAATATTAAGAAATAAAATAAAAAAGAAATTAAATTTATGTTTTTATTTAATATATTTAACATGAACTGTTATTTAAATTATTACATAAAAAATTAAAAGTTAAATTGATTATATATGAATAAATTAAAGTTAATATTAGAAAGTATTAACTCTAAAGATTTAGTAAAAGCACTCAAACTTTGCAATGAATATGAAAAAAAAGAAAGCAACAATAAACATTTAATTAACAACTTTAAGGGTGTTGTTAATTTTCTTCAAGGAAATCTAGATATTGCAGAGAATAATTTTTTAAGTTCACATTTGCTAAATAGTAAATTCGAAGATCCAATTAAAAATTTATATTTAATTTATTTAAAAAAAAATAATCCAAAAAAACTGTTAGAATTTGCAAAAAAACTTTATGAAATAAATAATGAAAGTGATCTATATAGTTATCAATTTGCTTACGCTCATGAATTAAATAACAATAATAAATTAGCTTTAGAGTTTTATATAAAATGTATTGATTGTAATGGTGCCAATAAAATAAAAGCTCTTAATAATGCAGGTAGTATATACCTTAAAAATAATAAACCTAAAACTTCATTAAGATTTTTTTTAGAAGCTTACAATTATAATAAAAATGACAAAATTATTATTAATAATTTATTGCTAAATTATATTAATTTAAAAGATATCAAAAAATCAGACGAATTTTTTAAACTAGCAGAAACCATAGATGAGAAATATATAGAATTTTTATATAATAAAGCAGAATATAAAATTCTTAATGAAGAATATGACGAAGCAATAGAAATTCTATTTACAAATAAAAATATACTTAAATTTAAATTATCTCTTATTGGTCTTTATTTTAATATGGGTAATGAAAAAGATGCAAAAAGTCTTCTTGATAGCTCAAGAGACGAATTTAAGAATAATATAAATTTTTATAATTATATTGGGATCAGATCTTTGTATGAAGGTAACTTTGAAGATGGATGGAAATACTATGAATATAGGGGGTCAAAATTAACAAATATTCTAAATTCAACTAAAGAATGGAACGGTGAAAATTTAGAAAAAAAAAGCATAGTTGTTTTTAGTGAACAAGGTTTAGGTGATTCAATGCAATTTTCCAAATATATAATTTCACTTTGTAAAATATCTAAGTATGTAAGTTTTGTTGTAAGTAAAAATATCTTTAATTTATTTAATAATGGTATTAAAAATTTAAAAATTGAAACAATAGAAACACTGAAAGATAAGAATTTTGATTATAAAATTTCATTAGGTTCATTAATTAAATTTTTTTATAAAGAAAAATATGATTTCAAAGATATCCTGATAAAAAAAGATGAAGTACAAATAGAAAATTGGAGTAAAAAGATTGATAACTCCAAACCTAAAGTTGGATTAGTTTGGTCAGGTTCTTTTCATGGTCCAAATCAGCCTTTTAGATCAGTACCTTTAAAAAGTTTAGACAGGATTTTATCTTTAGATATAAACTTTTATGGATTGCAAAATGAAATATGGGAAAGAGATAAGCATTATTTTGAAAATTCTAACATATTAGATTTTGGAAAATATAATCTAGCAGAAATCTCATCTATAATAGAAAATTTGGATTTAGTTATATCAGCAGATACATCTATACTTCATCTATCTTGTTCTCTTGATAAAGAAACTTGGGGTATTTTTAATATATATCCAGATTGGAGGTGGGGTGAGTTTGATAAAATAAACCCTTATCCTTCCTTACAAATGATTAAACAAAAGAAGTTTAATCAATGGGATGAGGTTGCCGATGAAATATTAAAAAAATTACAACTTAAATTTAATTTAGCTTAGTTATTTTCTGAATTATATTGAGGATGTTTAGATTTTGGACGATTTTTATGTTTAACAACTATTGATCCATCAACAACTTTAATATCATAACCCCAATTATCCCAACCTTTTAATGATAATGGTTCACCAAGTTTGTCCTCGAGTGTTCGTGGGTAAACGTAACAGCCTTCACTATCTCCATATTGAGCTCTCGCTTCTTCCATTTTTTTTTTTACTTCCATGTGTAAGTCTAGTGGAACATTTAAATGTTGCCCAAGTAAGTAGCTTAAATTCATATCTTTACATGCTAAATCCATTGTAAATCCAGCTTCATATTTTTGATTAAAAATGTGAGGCACAACTGTTTCCCACGCAAAGGAGTTTCCGGCTGAAACTCTAATAGCATCAAAAAAACTCTCTAAGTCTAATCCTGCTCTTTTAGCAATCATCATACACTCAGATGCTGCAACCATATTAGTAAATGCGAGCATATTTGATACAACTTTTGCAATAGCTCCTGCCCCTATATCTCCACATAAGACAACTACTTCACCTATCGCGTCCTGTAAAACTTCTTTCCAATTATTAAAAATTTTTTTATCTCCACCAGCTAAACAAACCATATTATTATTTTGTAAAGCATGAACACCTCCGGTTAGAGTGGCCTCTAACATTGAAATACCATATGTTTTTGCTCTTTCTGATAATTTTTGTGTTTGTTTAAAATCAGTTGTGGACGTATCTATCCAAACCATACCATTGGATGAATTTTGTAATAAACCATCAACACCATCAACAGCTTGCAAAACATGTTCTGGCTTAGGTAAACATGTTAAAACTGCTTTACATTTCTGAGCAAGATCTTTGATGGAATTTGCTTTAATAATATCCTTAGGAACATCATTGAGTTTATTTTTATCAATATCAAAGGCTACAAGGTTATACTTCTTTGATTTGTATAAATTATTTAAAATTGGTGTACCAGCATTTCCTAAGCCAATCACCCCTATTGTTATGGTATCGCTCATGATCTCTCCTTTCGTAATTTAAATAAATGTTGAAGATACATCTCCAAAAGCTGATGAGGTAACCTCAATCAACTTCTTTTCATTAATAGGAACAGGAAATCCATATGCTCCTGTTAAAATTAAGTCATTTTTTTTTAAGATATTATTTGTTTTTGCTTTATCTTTCACTAACCACTCTATTTCTCCAAGCATATCAAAAGGCCATTTTTTATCTATCCATTTATCAACTACTTCATTGTCATAGACTAGTTTTAAATCAGTGATTTCATTGCTGTTTGGAACTTTGTTCTCTGGTCCTAAAATAACTCCAGCATGAATTGCATTGTTAGCTAAAAGTTCTGCACCATTTGGTGCTTCACCATTAAATACTAAATTATGTATTTCTATTAAGGCATAAATTGATTGAACAGACTCTAATATATAATCAAATGAAACTGATTCTGGATTGATATCTCTATTAAGTATAATTCCAAATTCTGCCTCCATTGCAGGATTGAAATAATCCTTTTTATTTAGTTCAACGCCGCTTTGATGTAATTCATGCTTCCAAAGCGTACCTTTTGCTGGATGGGAAAGGTCCATTTTTTTTTGAGTATCTTTTGAAATACAGCCTATTTTGTAACCTATTACCTCCTCACCTCTTGATACTCTTAATTCAGCTACCTTATCCTGTATAAGTAAAGCATCCTCATTGCTTACCTTTACTTTATTTTTAAATATTTGGCTGGGTTTTTTTGCATCATAATCTTCAAGAATTTGATTTGAATATAAATCTAATTCTTTTGAAGATAATTTGTTCATTAAATTAACATAACAACTAAAAACAACATTTGAACAAAATTAATCACAACAGATATAAAGTGTGAATATTTAAATTTTTTATCCTGATTTTCATCTCTATATTTATTAATCAAAGGCATTAATAAGTAATTTGAGGTAGCAAATAAAAGTGTGATTGCTAGAATTAAGTAGAAATCAATTCCTAATTTACTTAAGAATAAAAAAGTTAATAAAATAATTAGACTTAAGCCTAGGTTAACATTGTAATAAAAAGGGAATATTCTTCTTATAAACTTTCGTGCATTCTCTTCGTCTAAGGTCGTGAATACTACTGGAGCAATAACAAATGAAAAAAATAACATTATTCCTAAAATCATTGCTGTCAAATAAATACTAATCTGTTCAATCATAATTTAGTTTTCTATCGAATTTTCTTCTTTCATTAATATCGGTCTACCATCATGTGCAGTATTAAGAGGTATAATTTTACCTTTATATTTAGCACATAAAGTTGGTGCACTTCTAACCTCTTCTCCTAATCTAACTTCCAGATCAACAATTACTAATTTTACATCTTCTAATTCTTTTAATATTCTCATTTTGGTCCTTTGGTTAATTAATTTAATTTAATGACAAGCCTGATTATGTTTTTTAAGCCTCCAATAATTGTAAGGCCAAGGAGTAACAAATCCAACTGCTAACATTATAGGAACTACCCACCAGGTAAGCATAGCTCCCCCAGTTAATAGATAATCTGTAATATTCATTGCAACTTCCATACTAATCATAGAAATAAAGCTCATTCCTAATGCAGTCTTTAATGCTTTTTGGAAAGAAAAATTTTGCTTAATTAAAATAAATGTCTCTAAAATTACACTTGTAATCAAACCATTTATTATTGCTAAAATCATAATACTTAAAACTGGAAAAGGTATTTTAGTTAATTGAAAAAATAATATCGTTCCAAAATCTCCAATAGCACAACCTAACAAACACCAAGCAGTATTCTTGGCGCTTCTTCTCCAAGTATGTTTACATTTCCAATTAAAACTTATTGCTTCAGCACTCATTCATTCTTTTTATCAAAATTAATTAAATTATTTATGTATAAAATTGACGTATCCTAAAGAATGTATTTATCACCCAAATACATTGCAAAAGCTATTGCAGCACCTAATAAAATATATTTCATATTCTAAAACTATACATAAAATAATCTGTGTTTAAAATGTGATTATTATTCATATTCATATCTAAATTCGAACCTAATTATAACAAATCAATATTTTAAGAATAGAATCGTGAGATTATCTTTATTCTTTTTTCTACATTTAGTTGCTTTAGGAATCCTCTTACTCGTTCATCCTCATGCTAAAGCTGGGGATGACGAGTGGTATATTAACGATTTTGGAGATTACGTTGTTGCAGCAGTTCCTGGAGAAGTAATTCACGGAGATAAATTAAGATTTTTTATTAGAAAGTCTGACTGTTTTGAAGTTGGGATGCTCTTTTCGTTTTCGACAACAAAAGATGTAAAAAATATAGAAGATTTACAAAACACAGATTTACTAATTAAAATTAACAACTGGAAAGACTTAAGAGCAGCAAGAGTAATAACCGTTCATCCAATGTATGGAATGACCATTGTAATGATGCAGACTAAAGGTTTTTATGATCTGGACGAATTTATAGATAATTTAATGAAAATGTATGATCATGAAAAAGAGTTTAGTATCAAACTAGCTAGTAGTGATAAGTACAATCCAGATGAGCATTTTGATATATTAGATAACAGTTGGAAACTAGATCTACTCCCTCATAAAATAAAAGAAGCGCAAAGAATGTGTTTTGGACCAGGAGAAATAATAAAAAGCTAATTATGTTTGTTGGAATGGAAGCATTACTAATACTAAGTTTTTTAGGAATTATTTTTTAGTTAATTTTATTGTCCCAAGGACTGTTTTGCTTCCTCAACCGAATAGCTAGTTCCATGTTGTTGATTATAAGCAGCTACCGCATCAGCAAAACTTCCATAACCAAGCCCCTGTGCTGTTGCCTCCAGGTCAACTGAAACTCCAGCGCTTGTTGCAGCTCTAATCGTATCTGCAACTTCTTGCAGACCACTATTTGCTGCAGCAGCTATTCTTCCTGCATCAAACGAACTTAAAGATCCTGACTGAAGTGCATTTATCATATCAACATTGTCTTGGTATGCAGCAGCATATTCCTCTACAGACCAATTAGCATTGTGTTGTGCATTTGCCAAATCAGTTAGATCAGCATAATTATTTATATCCAAATTGTAAGTATCACCAAATGACCTTGCAAAATCGTCTAAAGTAAATGAAAACTTGAAGGTATCAGAATTAATATCTAAATTTTTTGCGATATCATTAAAGTTATTAGCCTCATTTTGTATCAGACTACTAAACGAGTCTAGATCTAATAATTCTTTGAAGTTTTTCATCGCTAATTGAGCTTTGATAGATTCAATTTCCTCAGGTGAAAGAGAAACCTCAATACCTGCATCATCAACTATAATTTCAGGAATTGGATTTTTCCAAGCATTTGCCCAATCACTTAATGTCCAGTCTTTCATTTTAGATGCTGATGCAACTTGAAGATTTATATCATCAAGTCTTACATTTAATTCATCTCGATAAACTTCTAGAAATCTATTTACGGGTATGCCTCCATTTTCAAGATTCATTATTTGTAACTGAATATCATTAGACTTCTCATTTTTAGTAACTTTCATTGATTTTGTAATATCACCTAAAATTGATAATTCTTTTTGAGAGAATATTTCAAATTTGGCATTTGAAAGATCTTGTTCATACTTTTTTATAATTTTATCATTCTTAATCTTTTGAAGAATATATTCTGCAATTTTATATCCACTCAATAATCCTGAATTATTACTATTTTTATATTTATCTATTTCAATAATAAAAGATGTTAAGAGTTCATAATCTTTGATTGTTATCGATTTTTCTAAATTTTTAGAAAGTTTTTTAAAATTTTTTTTATACTCACTATTAAATTTTTTTTCAGTCAATCTATTACTTAGTTTATCATCCGTTATATTTTTTAATTGAGATATATTTTTGGAAATCTTTGTATGTAATTTCGAATTATTTTTTTCTTGCTTTGTTAATTTGATTGTTTTTATTTCAGCTTGATTTAATAGTTTATATAGAACGTAATATCTTTCTATAGCCTCCCCAGGAGTGTTTTCTAAAGATAAGCCTAGAGCTTCTCTCATTGATTTTCTAGCTTTATTCAATCCATAAATTTTTTGAATATTTTTCTTAGTAGCGGCATTAATATTAGGATATTTTTTCTCAAATGTTTCTAAAGACTTTTTATTATCTTTTAATTGTTGCATATAAAAAAACTCAAAATATGCCATTCCAAGGATAACTTGGTCAGTATTTTTTTCCATCTGTCCTTTTTTGGTAATAAATGTATCAATGAACTTCTTCTGTGCAATTACCTGTTTTTGATGAAAAGAATTTTCAATATTAGGAAACATGCCAGGTGGTGTATCATTTATTTTTTCAAACTTTCCAAATTTTTGAAAGTCTTCCATAAACACTCCAATCTTGATTTCCTTTTTTGTCCTTTCTGTAGAATTAGCAGTTCCAAAAAGAACTAAAAAAAAAGAAATTAATAAAAATAATTTATTTACTTTTTTGTAATTGATAAATAGATACATAATGTTTCTTTTTAGGTAATGGAATAATTACAGGTACATCAGTACACCTTGGAACAATTGATTTTTTTCCATAAATAATATTTTTATCATAATTTTCAAAATTTGTTTCTGGATGAGGATTACCATCATTAATAATAGGCCATGCATCACACGCTCTATAACCAAATAGTATTAGAGGTCTTGAGCCATTAGTATGGTTTAAACCTGAACCATGAATTGTTCGGCAATGAAAGAATGCAACAGAGCCTGCTTTACCAGTTAAAGAGACTGATTTTTTAAAATTAATTTTGTTTTTTTTAGTGTTAATTTTACCTACGAAATAATTATTATTGCTATGATGACTAAATAATTCTTTTTTATGAGAACCTTTTATAATCTTTAATGGACCATTTTTTTCATCACAATCTTCAAGATAAATACCTACTGTAATTAAATCATCATTTGTATGAGGATAAAAAGCAAAGTCCTGATGCCATTCAACTAAACTTCCTTTTTTCTTATTTGGTAATTTAAAATTTAATTTACCAAGATGAAATCTTACTGTTCCACCAATTAGTTTTTTAACAATATCAATAATCTTTTTATTTCTTGATAAATCATAAAATAATTTATTATTATTTTGAGGGTTATTTAATCTTAGTATTTCTTTATTTTTTGAAGAGTTGCTATTGAATACAAAGTGATAATTATTGTAACTTTGGGTTCCACCTTGTTCTTTAACTTTTTTTTTACTGTTCTTTTCTTTCTTTACGATTTTATTAATAAGTGAATTTAACTTATTGATATCTTTCTTTGAAATAAGTTCATCTTTTAATAAGTAGCCGTTTTTTTTATAGAAATTACTTTCAAATCTAGTGATGCTCATAAATAAATTTTATAATAAAAATATAATAATCCAATACGAAAATAATCCAGATATTATTGTGGCTATTACATTTCTTGAAAAATAACCAACTAATATAGCAACTATTGCTCCAAAGATTTTAGGATCATTCATTTCTATAAAAGTTCCGTAATCATTAATAAATATTCCTGGAAATATTATTGCTGGAAACACTGCTGATGGAACATATGCTAATACAGCTTTAACTCTTTCTCCTAATAAATTCCTATCTACCAAAGCAACCATAGTCATTCTCATAAAGTAAGTAATTATGCCTGCAATTATAATTGTCAACCAAGTCATTTCTTTAACCTTAAAACTAATGCAGCAACAAATAATGCAATTATAGGTGAAATGATTATGTAAGATTTAAAAGGAGCATCAAAAAATAATAAAGAACTTAACCCACAGGTAATCATGACTATTACATGATCTAATTTTTTAATATCTTGAACAACAATTGCAATAAAAGTTAAAGGAACTGCAAATTTTAGTCCTAATTCCTCAGGTACAAAAGAACCAAGAATTATTCCAGCAAGTGTAGATATCTGCCAACAAACCCATAGAGTTCCACCACTTCCTAATAAATGATAATGGAGATGCGTTTCATTTTTATTTTTTTGAAAAAACTTATTAGATTCTGCAAAACCTTGGTCTACGACTAAATAAGATATTAGTAGCTTCTTAATAAATGATAACTTTTCCAAGTATTCAGATAAAACAGCCCCGTATAATAAGTGTCTTGAATTAATTACCCCAACTGAAGTTACTGCAATTAATGCGGAAGCTCCTCCAGAAAGAAGTTGCAAAAAGACAATTTGAGAGGCTCCACCAAATATAATGATGGACATAGCATAAACTAAAATAGGACTAAAACCGAGTTCAATACCAATTGCTCCACATACAATTCCAAAAGGAATTACTGAAAACATATGTGGTGCAACAGCTAATATTCCTTTAGTAAATATTTGTTTTTTAGAGAGCATTTACTTAACTGGTTGAAGAGCAACTTTTAAGTATTTAGTATCTAACTTACAGTCTTTATAACCTCGTTTAACAACATTTAAATATCTTTCAGTTGGATATCTAAATTCTGTTTTATTAACCATTATATAAGTCATCACTGTTTTATTGTAATAAGTAAAATAAAGTTTTTTATAAAGAATTGGATAATCTTCATAGACATCAAGTTTTTTTTCGTCACTTTTTGATATTTCAAATAAAGCACCAGGAACTAAAGAATTTTTGCTTTTTTCAATATCAGCAGCTCTATATTTGCTTCTAAAGTTTAATCTGTAGCCTTTAAGTTCATATTTTTTTATGAAAACAGAGTCTTTGCATCTCCGCTTCATTTGAAAAAGATTTAGATTACTTCCGTAAGCAAAATATAGCATTACTCTAGTTCAACAATTTTAATATTTTTTGCTTTTACAAAGTCAAGTATTAGTGAATTACATAAGTTTATTTTATCTTGATCTTTTGATCTTAATACAATTGATACACCTAATTTACCTTGTCTAAAGAAAGGATAACTACCAATTTCTACATCTTTATTATTATCTTGGACGTTAGTTAACGAGCTTGCGATTTCACTTTCATAGGTCATTAAATTTATTGTTTTACTAAGAATTGGATCACCGCCTACTAATACATTACCAAGTCCCCCAATCATTGCTTTTAATATCGATGGAACGCCTGGAAGAGAAAAAACATTTTCTACATAAAATCCTGGAGCACCGCTGGTTGGGTTTAAAATTAAATTAGCTGTAACTGGCATCTTTGCCATTTTCTGTCTTCCATCATTAAAGTTACCTGGCTCATAGTATTTTTCTAAAATAGCAAAAGCCTCTTTGTGAAATCCATATTCAATATTGAAGGCTTTTGATATTGATTCTGCAGTTATGTCATCATGTGTTGGTCCAATACCACCTGTAGTAAACACATAGTTGTATTTTACTCTTAACTCACGAACTGTATCGATTATGGTTTTTTCTACATCAGGAATTACTCTTACCTCTCCAACAGAAATTCCTAGAGAATTAAGCCAAGTAGCTAATGTACTTGTATTCAAATCTTTTGTTCTACCTGATAGTACCTCATTACCTATAATAATAATTGCTGCAGATATTTCTTTTTTATTAATCATTTCTAAATATAAATAAAATTCTATGAAATTTACCAACACTTTATTAAAAGGCAAATTACAACGCAGATATAAGAGATTTTTCACAGATATAGAAGTAAATAATAAAACTGTTGTAGCGCATTGTCCAAATACGGGCTCTATGATGGGTTTATTAGATCAAGGAAATGAAGCTTGGATAAGCGAGCACAATGATCCAAAGCGCAAATTAAAATTCACTCTAGAGATGATAAAAGTAAAAAAAAGAATAATTGGAGTAAATACTCATAGAGCAAATAGAATTGTCGAACATGCATTAGAAAATAAATTAATAAAAGAATTTAGTGCAATTAAAAATATACGAGCTGAATTTAAGTATTCTGATGATACCAGATTTGACTTTTTGTGTGATAAGAAAATATTAGAGGTAAAGAATACCACGTTAATGAGAGTAGATGATATTGCAGAATTTCCAGATGCCGTTACATCAAGGGGTGCTAAACACCTCAAAAAGTTAAAGGAATCAATTAAAAAAGGATATAAGCCTTATGTCTTATTTTTAACTCAAATTCAGGGTATAAATAATTTTAGAATAGCAAAAGATATAGACTCTACTTATTATGAAGAATATTTAGATGCTAAAAAATCTGGTGTAAGCTTTCTTGCTTACAGATGCAGTTTAAATTCTAAAGAAATTAAAATTGAAAAAAAAATAAAAATTATAGATGAGTAGTTATTCAGAAAAATTTGAAAAAATGAGAATTGCTGGGAAACTTGCATCTAGAACTTTAGACATGCTCACAGAAGAAGTTAAGGAAGGTGTTACAACAGATAAAATTGATCAATTGGGTTATGAGTTTATAAGAGACAATGGTGGACACTCTGCCCCACTATACTACAGGGGTTTTAAAAAATCTTTATGCACATCTTTAAACCATGTTGTTTGCCATGGCATTCCTTCTGATAGAGTTTTGAATGAGGGAGATGCTGTTAATATAGATGTAACAGCAATAGTTAATGAGTACTATGGTGACACAAGCAGAATGTTTACCATTGGGGAAATACCAGTAAAAGCTAAAAATTTAATAGAAACAACTTACGAGTCTATGATGAGAGGAATTAAAATTCTTAAACCAGGAGTAAAATTGGGAGATATTGGATTTGAAATTCAATCCTTTGTTGAAGAAAGAGGTTTTTCAGTTGTTAGAGATTTTTGTGGTCACGGTATTAGCAATACTTTTCATGAGCAACCTAATATTCTTCATTATGGTAAGAAAAATACAGGTCACGAACTAACACCTGGTATGACCTTTACAATAGAACCTATGATAAATGTTGGAAAGTTAGACGTAAAAGTACTTAATGATGGGTGGACAGCTGTTACAAAGGATAAGTCTTTATCTGCACAATTTGAGCATACAATAGGAATTACAGAAGACTCTTATGAAATTTTCACAGAATCTGTTAAAGGTTATAAGAGGCCTCCATATAATTAATGATAACACGATACTCTAGAAAAGAACTCACGGAAATTTGGTCAGAACATAATAAATATCAAATCTGGTTAGATGTAGAGATTGCTGCAGCTGAAGGAATGGAAAAATTAGGAACTATTCCAAAAGGTGTAGCAAGTGCTGTTAGAAAAAAGGCTAAAATTAATGTTAAAAGAATTCACAATATTGAAGCTAAAGTTAAACATGACGTTATTGCATTCCTAACATCGGTTACTGAAAAGGTAGGGATTAAAGCAAGATATTTGCATCAAGGAATGACATCATCAGATGTGGTAGATACAAGTTTTAATATTCAATTAGTTCAATCTGGTCAGATTTTAGTTAAGGATATTGACCAAATATTAAAAGTTTTAAAATCAAAAGCTAAAAAATATAAATTTACCCCATGTATGGGTAGAAGTCATGGTATTCATGCTGAACCGATTACATTTGGACTTAAATTAGCTTCATATTATGAGGAATTTAAAAGAAATAGAAAAAGATTAATCAGTGCAATAGATGAAATATCAACGTGTGCAATATCTGGTGCTGTTGGTACTTTTGCAAATATTAATCCTAATGTAGAAAAACACGTTGCTAAAAAACTAGGCTTAAAAGTTGAACCTATATCTACTCAAGTTATTCCTAGAGATAGACATGCACATTATTTTTCAGTTTTAGGTATTATAGCTGGATCAATAGAAAGAGTTTCAACAGAAATTAGACACTTACAAAGAACTGAAGTTTATGAATTGCAGGAATTTTTTTCAAAAAAACAAAAAGGTTCAAGTGCAATGCCTCATAAAAAAAATCCAATACTAAGTGAAAACTTAACAGGATTAGCAAGAATGGTTAGAAGTTATACTATTCCAGCACTAGAAAATATTGCACTTTGGCATGAAAGAGATATTTCACATTCAAGTGTTGAAAGAAATATTGGTCCAGATGCTAATATAACTCTAGATTTTGCATTAATAAGGTTAGCAAACTTATTAGATAAGATGATCGTCTATCCAAAAAAAATGCTTAATAACCTTAATATTACTAAAGGTACCATTTTCTCCCAAGAGTTGATGTTAGAACTGACAAAATCAGGTTTGACTAGAGAAAACTCTTATAGATTAGTTCAAGCACATGCCAAAAAATGCATAGCAGATAATCTTAATCTTTTTGATGTTGTGATGAGTGACAAAAACATTACATCTAGAATATCAAGCAAGAAAATGAAAAAAATATTTGATTATTCTTCACACTTTAAGAATGTTAATTTAATTTTTAATAGGGTCTTTAATTAATGAAAAAAGGTAAAAAGTTATACGAAGGTAAGGCTAAAATAATCTATGCTAGCAATGATAAAAATTTAGTAATTCAACATTTCAAAGATGACGCAACCGCTTTTAATAATCAAAAAAAAGATGTCATTGAAGGTAAAGGAATCTTAAATAATAGAATTTCAGAACATATTCTTACTCAATTAAGCAATGTTGGAATAAAAAACCATTTAGTAAAAAGACTTAATATGAGAGAACAACTTGTTAAGTTAGTGGAAATTATTCCAATTGAATTTGTTATTAGAAATATTGCAACAGGTTCTTTGACAAAAAGATTGGGAATAGAGGATGGGACAGTGCTTGATTATCCACTAGTTGAATATTGCTTAAAAAATGATGATCTTGGAGATCCTCTTGTAAGTAGAGAACATATTTTAGCATTTAAATGGATGGATGTTTTCGAATTGGATTTTATTTATGAAGAAGTAAGAAGAATAAATGACTTTCTGCAAGGCATGTTTAGAGGTGTTGGAATTAAATTAGTAGATTTTAAAGTTGAATTTGGAAGATTTGAAGCTGATGGCAAAAGAGAAATTATGTTAGCTGATGAAATTAGTCCTGATACGTGCAGACTTTGGGACATGAGAACAGATAAAAAACTAGATAAAGACAGATTTAGAAATAATCTTGGAAACTTAGTTGAAGCATACCAGGAAGTGGCAATTAGGCTAAATATATTACACGAACAATCAAATATTAGACCATTAAATTATCCTAAACCTAAAGCAGTAAAAATTAAGAAAAAATGAAAGTAAAAGTAATAGTCACTTTAAAAAATGGAGTGCTTGATCCTCAAGGTAAGGCTATACAACAAACTCTAAATGGTATGACCTTTGATAATGTTTCAGAAGTAAGACAAGGTAAATATTTTGATATTGAGGTAAATGAGAGTGATGAAAATAAAGCTAAATCACAAGTAGAAAAAATGTGTAAAAAGCTTTTAGCAAACCTAGTTATTGAGGATTATAAAATCTTGTAACTACTGAATGAAATCATCTGTAATAATATTCCCTGGTTCAAATTGTGATAGAGATATGGATGTGGCCCTTAAGAAATTTGGTTTTGAAAATCAAATGGTTTGGCACAATGATGTTGAAATTCCAAAAAGTGATTTAATTGTTTTGCCAGGAGGCTTCTCCTATGGTGATTATCTTAGATGTGGAAGCATTGCTGGTAAATCAAGAATTATTAAATCTGTAATTAATTTTGCAAATTCTGGAGGATTGGTACTTGGAATTTGCAATGGTTTTCAAATACTAACTGAAACAGGTTTATTGCCTGGAATACTTCAGCAAAATAAATACTTAAATTTTATTTGTAAAAATGTTTTTGTGAAGATTAAAAATAAAGAAAATAAATACTTTAAAAATATTAAAAAAGAAGTTTTAGAGCTTCATATTGCTCATAACGAAGGAAATTACTTTTGCTCAAATGATGAATTAAAATCAATAGAAGATAATGGTCAAATAGCCGTTACTTATTGTGATGATAAAGGAAATGATGACGAAAATAATAATCCTAATGGGGCTATTAAAAATATAGCGGGAATATTCAACAAAAATAAAAATATTTTAGGAATGATGCCTCATCCAGAAAGAATGATTGATCCTTTTCTTTCGGGTGAAGACGGGTCACTTTTTTTTGAAAATTTAATAGGTAGCATGTAATGAATGAAGTTAATGAACAAATAGCAATCGATCATGGATTGAAGAAAGATGAATATAAAAAAATCTGTGATCTTTTAAAGAGAACTCCAAACATTACTGAATTAGGTATTTTTTCAGCAATGTGGAATGAACACTGTTCTTATAAATCTTCCAGAAAACATTTAAAAAAATTACACACTAAAGGTGACCAGGTTATTCAAGGTCCAGGAGAAAATGCTGGCGTTGTTGACATTGAAGATGATGATGCAATTGTATTTAAGATAGAAAGTCATAACCATCCTTCATTTATTGAGCCCTATCAAGGTGCAGCAACAGGCGTTGGTGGAATTATGAGAGATGTATTCACAATGGGTGCAAGGCCTATTGCTAATTTAAATTCTATTCATTTTGGTTCTCCAGACCATGAAAAAACAAGAAATTTATTAAGAGGAGTAGTTAAAGGTATTGGTGGATATGGTAACTGTATTGGTGTTCCAACAATAGCTGGTCAAACTTGCTTTGATGAGTCTTATAATGGAAATATTTTAGTAAACGCAATGACATTGGGTTTAGTTAATAAAAATAAAATATTTTATTCAAAAGCTGCAGGAATTAATAAACCAGTAATTTATGTAGGCTCAAAAACAGGAAGAGATGGGATACATGGTGCAAGTATGGCATCAGCGATTTTTGACGACAAAATTGAGGAAAAAAAACCTACCGTTCAAGTTGGTGATCCTTTCACAGAAAAACTTCTTCTTGAAGCTTGTCTTGAGCTTATGGCTGGTAAATCAATAATATCAATTCAGGATATGGGTGCTGCAGGTTTAACATCATCAAGCATTGAAATGGCATCTAAAGGAGATTTAGGTATTGAAATAGATTTAACAAAAGTTCCATGTAGAGAAGAAAATATGACACCTTATGAAATAATGCTTTCAGAAAGCCAAGAGAGAATGTTAATTGTATTAGAGGCTGGAAAAGAAGATGAAGCAAAAAAAATATTTGATAAGTGGAACTTAGACTTTGCGGTGATTGGAAAGACAACAAATAGCAAAAATATTGAATTGTTTTTCAAGAATGAAAAAGTTGCTGAAATTCCGATTGATTTTTTAGCAGAGAATGCGCCTATATACGATCGAAAATGGATAAAAGCAGAACTCCCAAAAGAAAATAATTTTTCAAAGGATCAATTTAAATCTTTAAAACTGAGCGATTGTTTAAATAAAATGTTAACTGACCCAAACATTGCAGATAAAGAATGGATATGGAGTCAATATGATCACACGGTTATGGGTGATACTATACAAAAACCAGGCGGTAATGCAGGTGTAGTTAGAGTTCATGGCACAAATAAAGCTGTTGCTGCAGCAGTAGACTCGTCTGCAACTTATTGTCATGCTCATCCGTTAACAGGTGGTAAACAAGTGGTTTGTGAAAGTTGGAGGAATATGATTTCTGTTGGAGCTAAACCAATAGCAATTACAAATTGCCTTAATTTTGGAAATCCAGAAAAAGAAAAAAATATGGGTGAATTTGTTGAATGTGTTGAAGGGATTACAGAGGCATCTAAATATTTAAATTATCCAGTGGTTTCAGGAAATGTCTCTTTTTATAATGAAACAAAAGATAAGGGAATTAAACCCACACCCTCAATTGGAGGTATAGGGTTATTATCTAATTACAAAGAAATGATGACAATGGAATTAAAGAATGAAGGTAATTATCTTTTAGTAATAGGTAAAACTGAAGGACACTTAGATCAATCGGTATTTGCAAGAAATATATTATCTGAATTTAATGGTCCTCCACCAGAAATTAACTTGTTTAACGAAAAACAAAATGGAATGAGTGTTTTAAATTTAATAAATAAAAATTTAATTGAGACTTGTCACGACGTATCTTTAGGAGGGATTTTAACCGCTATATCTAAAATGGGTATTAAGAGCGGTAGAGGGGTAAAATTATTTCCTTTAGAGGGCTTAGTAAATAAATTTGAGTATTTTTTTGGTGAAGATCAAGGAAGATATATTGTTGAAATTAAACCAGAAAATTTAGAAAATGTTGAAAATTTGCTTAAAAAGGAATCTATTCATTTTGACAAGTTGGGTTTAGTAGAAGGCAATAAAATTATATTAGAAAATGACCTAAAATTATCAATTGACGACATTAAAGAAGGCTATAAAAATTGGATAAAGGAATATATGTTTAACTAATGGCAATGGATTTAAAAGAAATAGAAAGCTTAATTAAAGAAGCGCTTCCTGATGCGAAAATAGAGATTCAAGATCTTGCAGGTGATGGTAATCATTATTCAGCGACAGTAATTTCGTCGCAATTTGCAGGAAAAAGTAAAATTCAGCAGCACAAAATGGTATACAATTCACTTAAAGGCAAAATGGGAAATGAGTTGCACGCATTAGCTGTTAAAACAAAGGAGAACTAAATGGACAATCAAACTAATGAATTAATTAACAATGAAATTAAAAGTAACGAAGTATGTTTGTTTATGAAAGGGACACCTGATGCTCCTCAATGTGGATTTTCTATGGCTGTTACAAACATTTTAAAAATGCTTGAAGTTAACTTCAAAGGTGTAAACGTTTTAGCAGATCAAAATCTAAGAGAGGGTATTAAAGTTTTTAGTGACTGGCCTACTATTCCTCAGCTATATGTAAAGAACGAGTTCATAGGTGGTTGCGATATAGTTAAGGAAATGTACGAAAGTGGCGAACTAGCCAAACTATTTGAAGATAACGGTATTGAGTTTAAAAAAAAAAACTAATTATTTAAAAAATAAATATTTGGCAATTAATTAAGAAATAAACAAGTATTCCCCATAATTTAATTGATCTATTAGTTTTAGTAACTTTTTTTTGGTTTTTGGAAATAAATTTACTAAAAGCAATACTGAGAAAAACTGGAATACAGCAAAAGATATAGGAAATTAAAATAAACCAGTCTAAATCAGTTAAATACTCTAGTTTAGGAATATCATCCTGGAATACAAAATTATAAGCAATCAATGCAAGTAGAGCAATTATAGAAGTATTTAATCTAGCTTCGTATTTTTCGGTAGGAATCCAAAGAACATACCAAGCAACACAAAGTATCAAAAATACAGGCAACATTATTTTTAAAAGGTAGTGTTGAAAATTTCTCTCAATTGTTAATTCGATGTTAAGAGTACTTTCATATCTAGGTATTATTTTATTTAAATCAGGATCGTAATAATTATTATCTATTAAAATGTTACTTTTAACTTGAATTCCGTTTTCAGGAATTGACCATGCTTTAAGTTTATTTATTTCTGGATCTTTAAACTTTAAAAGATTTAAAAATACACCTGTCTCTGGTGTTATGAAAGTAACTGATCCGTAGCCATAACCATCTTTGTTATTAAAGTTGTCCCAATTACCAACATCAGTTTTTAGTTGAATAATTAATTTTTGAGTATCAAAAGGAAATTTTTTGAAATCAAAATATTGTCTAAATGAAGCGACTCCCCTTTCGGTTCTTTCACTTTTGATGTTTCCATTATCGTAAATTAAATCAAAAACGGATTTTACTAGAAGTTCTTTATTTTTAAGTCCTTCTCTAATATCTGCATCATATTTAAATTCATCAAATACAACTGTCTCTATTGGCCAGTTAAGATCTATTCTGGATTGAGCACAGATTGGATCTTTTCCATAAAATTCTTTAAATTCTTGGTCTAATAAATAATTAATATCATTTCTGTTGTTTGTTAATTTTGCCTCAAAAGAGACTTCTAAAATACCTTTTGTAGTATCAATATTATTTATACTTTTAAGGTCAAATTCTCTAAGCTTAAAATCATTTAAATAATAAGGTTTAGAAACTATATTTACTGAATTACCATTTTTTAAAGTCAATTTATTAGTTCCATTTTTTCTATGCAAATCAATTATCTGCCTATCTGACAAATCTGAGAGTTTTATATTGTTAAATGATATAACTTTAGATTTACCAGGTATTAAAAAATTTCTTTCAAATAATGAAAATCTTATAACTGGATTATTTTCGTTATCTCTTTTAAGTATAATTTCTTTCTTATTATCATCCCATTCAAAATCATAAAATATTCCAACATCATTTCTCATTTCATTATATTCAACAATTGGTTTGTATTCTTTAGCTACAATATTTTTATTAATATTATCAAATATAGTACTGTCACAAATTTGGGATGAGTATGAGTAATTTGAAAGAGTTATTAAAAAAAGGAATATAATAATAAAAATTTTAAAATTAATTATAAAACTTAAAGGTTTCATCTTGTTACTATACATAAAGTTTATTAATATAAATATTATAAATTTTATGGCTAAAATACGCAAAGTTGGATCTGTCGAGGATGGAATTATGCAAATTCTTAAAAACCTTAGTGAACAAGAAATTTTTGCTACCATTGGAAAATCATCTTCATATCTAAGAAAATGTAGTGACCCACAACAACAACAGGAAATTGATCATAATGATTCTGTAAAACTTGATTTAGCTTGTATAAAAAAAGGGATGATGCCTCCTTTAATAAGGGCACATGAATATATAGTTGCAAATTCATATGAAGACTTAGAAAGTCATAGAGATAATGATATCGATGAAATGTTAGTTAAATCAACTATATTGCATGGAAAGTTAACCGAGGTTGTAAAACAATCAGAGGATCCAAAAAGTGATTTGGGTAAAGATATTTCTGCTTTAGAAAAAAAAGAAATTATGGAAGCTATAAAAAATTTAGAGGAGAAAATTAATAAAATTAAAATAACTGTTGATAAAAGATAACACTAAACTTTCTCGTATTTATCCCACTTCCCATCTTCATTATAGTCATAAGCAATAACATCCGTTTTACCATCCTCATTTTGATCAATCTCTGCTTTTTCTGGATTTCCATTACCGTCCTTATCGAAAAAAATTAATTCAAAATTACCATCTTCATTTTCATCCATTGCAGCGATATCTAAAACTCCATCTTCATTTTGATCTCCATATGCTATCTCATAAACTCCATTTTTATTTTTATCAATCAGCCAAGCATCTATGGTACCATTTTCATCTAAATCTGCCTCAAGAGCATCTTTTAAATCAATCGTTTCATTTGATGAGCTTTTCTTTTTCTTTTTTGTTATCCAAGTATTACCTTTATCTTTTTTTTGAATATATTTGCTCTTTTTCTTTTTAATTGGTTTAGCCTTTTCATTTAAAAATTTGACAACATCATCTACCGCAATAGCAAAATTTAAATTCTGACCTTCGCTTGTAAACGTATTTACTCCAATTAATTCTTTATTTTTATTAAAAAGAGGTCCTCCAGAATTACCTGGGTTTATAGTTGCTGTTGTTTGAATTACATTAGCTTTATGTTTTGAACCTTTATAATTCCAATTAAAATTTGGTCTTACTTGGCTTACCATTCCTGATGTAAAAGTCCATAGCAGCTCATTAGGATGACCAATAGCAAATGAGTTTTGACCAGGTCTTATCTTGTTAAATTTTCCAAAGGTTACAGGCGTGACTTTTAGGGGCAAACCTACAACCTCTACCATGGCAAGATCTTTCGTCTTATTTATTTTAATTAAGTTACCCTTGTATGAGTCAACTTTATAAATTAAGTAATTTGCATCCACCATTTCTTTTGGCTTTAACCAAATATGGATATTCTCTGCATTATCTACAACATGCCAATTGGTAATTATCTTAAGACCATTTTTATAAACTACAAAACCTGATCCTGTACCTCTAATGGAGCCATTATGTTCATTTCCAATAAATACTACACTTGGAGCATAATCTGAGTAAATATCTTCAGCGCCCTTGTATTTGGGCCTTTTTCTATTTTTATTTTTTTTGATTAGTTCATTCCCCTTTTGAATAGATGCTTTATTAAGATTGATAATTTCTAATAATAAATTTTTAGCATTTTGACTATCTACTAAATTTGTATTGTTAATTTGATAAGAAGCTTTAGATATTTTTTTAAGATTATTTGCTTCTCTAATATCAAAAGCATTTGCGTTAAAAATAAATGATATAAATAATATAGTACTTAAAATTTTCAATTTCATATTGTTATTTTGATACAAAAATAAAATCACCACCGCCATGTCCCCATCTTTCTGGAGAATAAAGATAAGGTCTTTGGTCCATCTCGCCATGTGCCCTATCAATTATTCTATAAATTGATTCCATGTTAATTACAGCAGCTGTTTCTAATGAATTTAGAAAACTTTTAGCAAATATTGAGTGTTTGCCATCAAATGTATCATCGACTGGTTCATTCCCGCCTGAAGATAACACATATCTAGATCTTCGATCTAATAACTTTTGAGCTAATTGTTTAAAATGATTATAACTTTTTGTTTTTAAGTCATCTACATTAGTTCCCTTGAAAGCTGATCCTGTGTAACAAGAATCAACCATTAAAACCAAATCATGGGCATTAATATTTTCAATAAAATTACTAATCTCGGATATACTGATCCAACTATCATACCTCCATTTTTTTGGACCATCTATAGGTATCCAATAAGTAGAATTAGATATTCTTTCCCCATGACCAGAATAATAAATTAAAACATAATCTGTATCGGTTGTAATATCAGCTAATGCATTAAGGCTATCTATAATTTTTTGCTTATTTGCATCAACCACTGTGATTACTTTTTCAAATTTAAATTTATTTTTTAAAACTTTAGAAATTGCTAAAACATCATTTTTTGGTGAATTTAAACTAGCCCACTGAGCATAAGGCTCATAGTTGGAATTACCGATTAACAACGCATAATATTTACCTGTTATTTCTAAATCAAGTAAGTTATCATCAAATGGTTCATTTTGTGTTAACATTGTTTTAGGAGGATTTTTCAATAACTCTAAATTATTTTCAAATATTTTTGCAATTTCTGCTCTTTGAATATTAAAATCAAAGAAAAATTTATCTTTACCATCTTTTGTTCTAGCATAACCATCTCCTGAGTTTTGAGTTTGAGATGTTTTTCCCGCAAACTTTGTTCCATCAGTGCATTCTCCTGAGACTCGAGCAGTTACTTCACCAGATGAGACATCAATAATTGTTGAACCTAATTTACAGGTAGTTTTTCCATCATTAAAATAACCAAAACCTTTACTAGTCTCGTAATATCCACCTATTAATTTTGAATTGTTATCTGGTAATACATATCCATAAACTAATAAGCTCTTATCTTCATTTGAAGCTGTAAAATATATTGCTGCATCTGGAAGATTTTCTATACCCTTTATATACTTATCTTTAGATTTTTTTGTTATCCATGATTTTACTTCTTTTGTAATTTTTTTTTCATCACTTTTATATTTTTTCTTATTTTCTTTAACCTCTTTTTTCTTAATCCATTCTGAAGAATTCTTTTCAACAACTTTTGTAGTTTTCTCTGTTTTATCTTTATCTTTTTTTTTTCGTAATCCAAGAAGTTTCAGCCTGAGTAAATGTTATAAAGGAAAATAATATTATTAGAGCAACATTAAGTTTTTTAAGAAATTGCATATTTTAATGATATCTAAAAAATTGCAGAATTTGAATAGTTTTAATAATTATTTACCTATCTTGGTAATCTGCCACCGCTATCTAAACACTCTCTAATTGTATTAAAACTTAAGTACTTTTCAGTTTGTTGATAATATTGGGATCCTTTTTTATGACATATACCACTTGATGACTTTTTAACTTTTGGATCCAGGGATTGGTAATTATCGCAAGAATAAAAAAACAACAAAAATATTAATAACCAAATTTTATTCATATTTTTTTTTATTTAAAAATGTTGAATAAATTAAGATAACCAGAATAATAATAAATATTATTGTTATATAATTTTCAGAAATATATTCTCTGATTTCTTCAAACCTAATGGATCTAATCGAATGTAAAATATATAGACCTATGTCATCAAAGAACTTAATTAAGTCATCAAAGAAACCTAAAACAACTGCGAATAAAGATTTAGTTAAGTAAGATAACTTTAAAAATATTGTTATAATTAATTTAGTCATTAATTTTTGCTCTCCCCTATTTCAAGGGGAGATTTTAATAAATTAGCCACTTTGCTTATTAATATTCATTAATGCAGATCCAATAAGACCAAATATAATTGGTGAGAATCTAGAGGCAGATCCCATAAATGGTGTAAGGTTAATCCCCATCCAAGATGTAGCAAAGTCTGCTATAGCAAATATGATAAATAGTACACCTAATACTTCAAATACAGAGGTGTTATTTTCTCTAGCTTTAGTTTTTGTTTTTTTCATTGTTATCTCCTTTTGTTGTTTGTTTGTCATGACTTATATCTAAACAATTAATTTAAAATTTCTTGTCCACGATAAATAAAATTTTTGCACAACCTTATGTCCAAAAAAAAAATTTAAATAGGACAGGATTTTTTTTATTAAATTTATAAATTGAAAGTGTGAAAAAAATTATTTTATTAATTATATTCTCTTTTATATATGGATGTGCAAATGGAACTTATTCAAGTAGAGATGGTGACAATTCGGATTTAGTTTATGACACTACATTTTGTAAATCTTTAGCAAGATCCAAGCATCCAGGGTATATCTGTAAAAACCCATTAATGTGTACCCTGGAAGAAACCAATATTGTCATTAATGAAATAACTCAATTCAACGCTGTTTTTCAAAACTGCATGCTTGCAAGAGGATATAATTATGATGCTCATTAAATTTCAAATTCAAAAAATAAGTTGTCCAAAAAAAAATCTATATGTGGACAAGAAATTTAAAAATTTATTGCTAAATATTAATTTATAGAAAGGAAAAATATGAAACAAATACTAGATACATTTAAATGGGATAAATTTTCTGTAGAGAAAATAGAAAAAAAACATGACATAAGAGGTGTTGCAAAAAGGGAGGCATTAGTTGAAGAACCATGTGCTTTAAGCAATGGAAGTATTACCGAAGGGGAAATTAAACAGGAGGGTGAAACCTACATCTTGAATCATCAGGAAAAATTAAGAAAATACTTAGATAATGTTGAGACAAATCAAAATAAACTATCAAGTTTTTTAAAACAAAATCATTTTGAACCGATTGTAAATAGCTTAGATGCTAAATTTCATTCAAAAGCTAATGAAAAAGAAATAGCCTTAAATGATTTACATAATAATTATAAAACTTTTAAGGAAGAGCAAAATCAATTTAGAAAATACCATCAAATAAGTAGAGAGCCGAATTCTTCAACTTTTGGTAATACAGTCAAACATTTAGGACTTATACTAGTTTTATTTGTAGCTGAAGTTGTAATGAACGGTTTTATGTTGCAAGGAGCACTTGTTGGTGGTCCTGCAGAGGGTATTTCCGTTGCAGTTGCTATAGCATTTTTAAATTGTGTAGCCAGTGGCTTAGCAGGTTATTACATTTTCAAAAAAATTACACATTTAGAAAAAAAAATTAAAATTCTATGGGGAATTTTCGCATTAATTTACACAACATTTATTGTTTATTTAAATATGTGCTTAGGAGCTTACAGATCAAAATCAGAGGAAATGTTCCAAAAACTATATGGTAGTGGTTCTACTGGCAACAGTTTATCACCTGAACAAAGCTTAGAGGCATTATCAAAGGTAATAAAGCCTTGGAGTGGTGAAATTGAATTCATGTTTGTTGGAGTAATTCTTACTTTTGTTGGATTATTCTTTGCAGCATTATCCATAATAAGTGGATTTCTTTATAATGACACTTACCCTGGATATGGAAATGTTGGACAAAAAGTAAATAATTATAGAGACAAAATAAGAAAATCATTCACATCATATGCAAAAGATATTTCTAAACTTTTCTCTGATCACAATAAAAAGCTGCAAGAAACTTTTGATAGTATCAGAGATAAAGAGCTTAATTATTGGGATTCAAATACTAACGTTATTCAAAAAGAACTTGTAAATTATGAGCAAAAAGTTGGTGCTGTTGAAAGAGGCTCAAAACATATCATTGACGAATACAGAAAAGAAAATATTAAAGTAAGAAATTCTAATCCTCCATCTTACTTTAATAATGAATTTCAACTTTCTGAGGAAGTTAAAGATCCTATTAAAGTCTTTCCAGATGTTTCTTTTCATTACATGTCAGATGAGGAAAGAGAAAATAGAAAATTAAAATTCCTAGAAACAATTGATCAAAACTTCAAAAATTCTGAGAAAGAAATCGAGGGATTGCAACAATCATCAATCAACAAACAAAAGGAGTTATATGAAAAATACAATACTAACTAGTGTAATACTTGCAATATTATTACTTACAACAAAAAGTTTTGCAAGTTTACCAAATATTCCAAAAGAAATAGATCAAAATAATTTTTGTGATAATAAAGGTGGTAAACATGGTCATGTAATCATTGTAATTGATCTGACTACAAAATTAGATAATGCAAGAATTGAATTTGTAAAAAATCAAGTTTTTTCAGAAGAATTTTACCTATCTTATGATCCGTTCACAAAATTTTCGTATTTTTTAATAGATAATAATGAACCTACAAAGCAAAAATTCTTATTCAGTAAATGTAGACCAAAAACTGGAAATAAAAATTTTAACAAGTTAGAAAAGGCTTCATTTTTTGAAAATAAAAAAGTTTTAGAGAATTACTCAAACAGATTTTTTAACGAAGGAAATGATTTGCATAATAAAATATTTTCATCAAAAAAACACTCAAAATATAGTTATATTTATGAAACTATTGCCTATATTTTTCAAAATCCTAAATCAGATTTTGGGAGCAAACATTCTAAAAGAGAATTAATTATTGTATCTGATCTTATGCAAAATACTGAAAGATTATCTTTTTATAGAGCATGTAATGCAAATTCATCAAACGCCAAATGCCCAACTTTTGATATTTTCATGCAAAATTTGAGTGATAAGGACTATTTGTTAGCAACATCTCCAAACGGTGAAGGTATAGATCTTAAATTAGTCTATCTTAATAATAGATGTGAAACTCATAAATCTTTAGATAAATCACTTAAAGTTCTTTGGGAAGATTATTTTGTTAGTAGAAATTTTAACCTGCAGGGTACTATTCATCAAACTGATATAAATAATGAATATTTAAAACACAATGATAAGTGCTAATATATCCTTATGAAAAGAATAATATTATTTCTTATTATTACAATTTGTCTTCAATCTACCTCTTATGGAAATCAAGAACTAATTAATGAGGCAGATAACGGTGATCCAATTGCTCAAAATAATGTTGGGTATGCATACCTTTATGGCATGGAAGGTTTTGAGAAAAATATTGATAAAGCAATAAAGTATTTAAACATGGCTGCTGAGCAAGATCAGGTGAATGCGATGACTACTGTAGGGTGGGTTTATTTTTCTGGTGAGTTTGGAGCTCCAAAAATAAATGAGGAAGCATTATACTGGACACAACGTGCATCTGATTTAGGATGTGCAACAGCAAGTTATAATATGGGCTTTTTCTATTACTCAGGTGTTGTTGGTTTAGAGCAGGATTTAATAATTGCAAAGAAATTCTGGTTATTAAGTGCAGCTCAATACTTAGATGAGACAAATATTTGTGATGCTAGTCCAAATGAATTATTAAAAGAAATCAATGACTATAATCCTGACCCATCAGAAGAAATGATAAAGTTGAGAGACTTATTTATTTCATTGATAACTTATAAGAATGCTTGATTTAAAATTATGAGGTTTATTGTTTTAATACTTGTTACAATATTTTTTTATCAATCACATGCCAGGGCTAATGATATTAGAAACTTTGAAATTGAAGGTATGAGCATAGGTGATAGTTTATTAAATTATTTCGATGAAGGCGAAATTTTAAATAGCATTGAAGATTCTTACTATTCCTATGTAAAAAAAAACCCAGGTAAGTTCAAAGGTGTAGAATTTAGGGAATTAACTACATTAAATACTTATGATGCAGTTCAATTTGCAATTAAGAAAAATGATGAAAATTATAAAATATATTTAGTGAAAGGTATGATCGTGTATGAAGATAATATAAAAGAATGTTACAATAAATTAAATGAAATAGATAAAAATATTTCAGGAATTTCTTCAAACCTTATTCGTCATGAAGAGTTTTCAAGTCATGAGGCAGATCCTAGCGGAAAAAGCAAAGTTCAATCAATTCTATATTTTTTTAAAGATGGAAGTACTATAGAAATTGAATGTTATGATTGGTCCGAAAAAATCGGTTATTTAGATCATTTAAGAGTAGGAACAAAACATTTTGAATTTACTGATTGGTTATTAGAAAAATAAATATCATGGCTAGAATTTTTTTATTAATTATATTTATATTTTTTTTCCTTCAATCATTCTCCAGAGCTGATGGGGTTAAAGATCTAGAGATTGAAGGAATAGCTTTGGGTGATAGTTTGTTAGATCATTTTACAAAAAAAGAGATAGATAAGTTTTATATTGAAAGATATCCAAAGAAAGATTTTATAATATCTTCTGTGGTATCTGAAAAATTTAAGAATTATGATGCTATGCAATTTAATACTAAACATAACGACAAAAAATACATTATAGAGGGTATTGCAGGAATTATTATATATGAAAAAGATTTACAAGCTTGTTACAAAAAAAAAGATGAAATTGTTAACGATATATCATCAGCTTTTAAAAACTTTTATAAGAAGGATGCTGGCAGATTAAATAACCCTGTTGGTGCAGATCCCTACGGAGGAACATACGATATGGTCATTTTTAGAAAAAATAAATCCATGAGTAGTGAAAGAATTCAAATTTCATGCAATGATTGGTCTGAACAAAGTGGAATAGTTGACTCTGTTAAAGTTGAAATATACTCAAAGAAATTGGTATATTTTGTTGATAATGTTGCATACGATTAATCACACACAAATCTAATAGTTTAACGTTTAGTTTTCAAATCAATTTTATTTAAAACAATTTTAAAATTTAAGCTGAGGCCTTGACTCAAATATTGAGCGGTGAGAAAGTGATGTTAATGAAGATATTTATTTCATTTTTATTTTTTATCTTTAGTCTTCAATTCTTGGCCAAAGCTGACGATATTAGTGAGTTTCAAATAGATGGCATGAGTATTGGGGATAGTATTTTGCTTAATTATAGCGAGGACCAAATATTTAAAATAATTAATAGTGGAAGCTTTTATGACCAAAAAGGAAAATATTATGAAGCATATTTTGCGCCTAAAAATAATAGTAATTACGATTATATAAAAATTACTTGGAAGCAAAATGATAAAAATTATAAAATATATGGAATAGGAGGAATTATTGAATTCCATAAAAATTTTACCAAATGTATTGATACACAAAAAATAATTATAAAAGATATAGAAAATTTATTTTATAAAGCTAAAAAAACAGATTATGGAAAAAACAAAAGTGTATATGATGAAACAGGTGACTCATATTTTATTGAAACAAATTTTGAATTTAAAAACGGCGACATTGCAAGAATTTATTGTAGCTATTGGTCTGACAAAATGTACAAAGAAAAAAATTACGTACACACATTAAATTTTCTTTTAAACAGTGCTGAATTTTTAAAATTTTTGAGAGAAAATTACTAAATACTAATGATTGTGGTAAATTAAATTTTATGAAAATATTTTTTTCAATATTAACTTTAATCTTTAGTCTTCAATCCTTGTCGAAAGCTGAAGATATTAGAGATTTTCAAATTGAAGGAATAACTGTTGGAGACAGTTTGCTTGAGTATTTTAGTTTAGATGAAATAGAAAAATTTCACACATATTTTTATAAAAACAAAGAATATAAAATTATACAAACTAGCATACTATCAGATAATTATGATTTAATTGAAGTTACAGTTAAAAATGGAGATAATAATTATAAGATATATCAAGTGGTTGGGGGTATATTTTATGAAAATAATATAAAAAATTGTCATATTAAACAAAAAGAAATTGAAACCGAATTTACAGATATATTTACAAATAATATTAAAAAAAGGTCATGGGAAAAAAAACATTCAGCAGATAAAACGGGCAATAGCTTTAGTAAAGCAATTCAATATGAATTTGAATCAAAAGATGTTGTGAGAATAAGTTGTTATGATTGGAGTAAAAAGTTTGAAGATGAAGTAGGATATACAGATAATCTCAGAGTGACAATAATAGATGCATATTTTCGTAATTGGTTAAACACTGTAGCACATAAATGATCACATATAGCCTTCATTATTACAAGACTGTTTGTCAATCAATTGAGTATTAAAAATTTAATTTAACCTATCTGAGATCTTGACATAAATAGACCACGATGGGAAAGTATTGTTAATGAGGTATATTTTTTTTGCTTTACTTTTAATCTTAAGCCTTCACTCATTGAGCCTGGCTGATAAAGTAAAAGATTTTGAGATAGATGGAATGAGCATTGGAGATAGTTTAATTGAATACAAAAGTCTTAATGAGATTGAAAAAGCTGTTAAAAACAAAATGATGTATCCAGACAGCAATTTTGCTGTAATTGTTTTTAACCCTAATAAACCACAACCTTATGATTATATAGAGATTATTTATGACATAAATAATAAGGAATATATAATTGATGCTTTAACAGGTTTGGTAAATTATCCAAATAGATATGATGAATGCAAAAAAAATAAAAAAAATATCAGCGATGAATTTAAGTTAATGTTTATCAATGCTGAAATTTATGAAAACGAAAGTCCACATTATTATTTCCCAGACTCTATAGTAGATCAGATAGATTTTTATCCAAAATCAGGAGGCTTTGTGAGAGTTTCGTGCACAGATTGGTCAGAAAAATTATTCAAAGAGAATGAATGGGTGGATAATTTAAAGGTTTCAATAGGATCAGCAAAATTTTCAGCTTTTTTAAATTAATGCTTATTAGAAAACTCATAATTTACTTATTTTTAATTTATTTTTATCAGTTTCAGGCAAAAGCTGAGGATATCAAAGAATTCCAGATAGAGGGCATAAGTATTGGCGATAGTTTATTAAAATACACAGACCTAAAACAAATTAAAAATAATGCTAGTTTTCACTACAGTTCAAAAAAATTTGGTTCATATTATTTAGAACTTGAAAATTCTGATTATGATGGTTTGCAAATTGATTTTGAAAATAGTGGAGATTACATCATTGAAGGATTTGGAGGAAAAATTTTTTTTAAAAATAATTTCATGGAAAAATGTTTGAAAAAAGAAAAAGAGATTCTTACATCAATCAAAGAAATTTTAAAATCTAATACTAAATATATAAACCATGGCATTACACCACATAATTATGACAAAAGTGGAAAATCCGTAGGAAGTTGGCATTCGTTCGAATTTAATGATGGAAGTGGTTTAGTAAATCTTGAATGTATGGACTGGAGTGATGAAATCAATTTTGAAGACAATCTTGAATTAATGATACTTTCTAAAAAATTTCAAGATTTTGTAAATGCAAATTATTGAAGATGAAAATATTTTTATTAGTTCTAGCTTTAATCCTAAATCTTCAATCTTTAATTAATGCTGATGACATTGGAGATTTTGAGATCGATGGTATTGGAATAAACACGAGCCTCCTGGAGTATTTATCACAAAGTGAAATTAATTTGGCTTTAAAAAATCCGACGTACTATAAAAATAATGAATTTGTCGTTATTTTTATAAATAAGCTTTCTCAAACATATGACCGACTTCAAGTAACATTTAAACCTAATGATAACACTTACAAAATATATAGCATAGATGGTGTATTAGATTTTGATAGGAATATAGAGAAATGCTTAGAGCAAAAGAAAACTATTATTGATGATTTAGAAGTAATGTTTAAAGATTTTGAGAGAATTGATGAAGACTCTCCTTTTGCACCAGATAAATCTGGAAAATCAAAAAGTTTTGGTAGTTGGTTTTTTTTAAAGAATAAAGGATATATTTCTATAAATTGTGTAGAAATGGGTGATACAATAAGAGAATTGAATGGTTGGACAGATGAATTAAGCATTAGTGTAACCAATAAAGAATTAGAAGACTTTTTAAGAGGTAATCCTTATTAAAATTTTATGAAAATACTATTTATAATATTAATTTTAGTCTTTAATTTGCAGTCCTTAACCAAGGCAGATGATATAAAAGATTTTCAAATTGAAAATATGAGTGTTGGAGATAGTTTATTGAAATATTTCAAAATTAATGAAATAAAAAATTTTGATCGTAATAATTATAGTCAACCAGAAAAGAACAAATATTACAGGTTATATATTGAGAATAACTTTAACACCTACGATTATATTTCAGTAGACCTTAAATATAATGATAAAAAACTTATTATTTATGGACTAAACGGGATGATTGATTTTGATTTTGATGAAAATAATCAATGTCTTGAACAACAACAAAAAATTAAAACTCAAATTAAAGATATTTTTAGTGTATCACCATACGAAAATGTATTCCCAAGCAGATATGATCCTGAGGGAAAAAGTTTTGTTCATAATGTTTCATTTAAAATTGATAGTGGCAAAGTCTTAATTCAATGTTATGAGTTTAGGGAAGAAGTTAATATCCAACCAGGTCTTGATCTTGCTATCAGACTGCCTGAATTCTCAAATTGGTTAAGTCGATGATTCAATTAAGGGTACTCTTTGTAATATTGTTAACTTTTATAATTAACCCGTTTTTGAAAGCTGAAAATATTACTGAATTTGAAATAGATGGAATTAGTATTGGAGATAATTTATTTGATTACTATAGTAAAAAAGAAATTGAGAATGCAAGGCTATATGAATATAATGATAATAAATTTGTTGGTTTGCAATTAAATACAAAAAAATCAAGTGAATACGAAGTGCTTCAATTTCACTATAATCAAATTAATTACAATTTAAGTAAAAGAAAGTTGCTTGTAGTTGATTCTGTTATTGGCGCGTTATTCTATCCAAATATAAAAGATTGTTATTTAAAGAAAGACGAAATAGTTGCTGAAATAGAAAATTCATTAACTAATTTCACAAAAGATTATGAGGGTACATATAAAGCTAGTGAAGATATTACAGGTAAAAGTACCATGACTGCCGTTATATTTGCATCTGATAGTGGAGAAATAGGAGTTACATGCACACATTATTCAAAGGAATTTAAAAATAAAAAAAATTATGAAAATAATTTAAGAGTAGATATTTCTTCAAAAGAATTTTCTAAATGGTTAAAAAATGAAGCTTATAAATAATTAAGATATTTTAATAATAATTAAGATCTAATAAATCATTTATTTAATTAACGATCTGATTTTTTTAGAAAAGTATTTTTTAAATAGGCTAAGTATAGATATTTTATCAGATATATAAGTATTATCTTTTGATATATTGAATTCAATATTATCTTCCCAACTTAATTCTATTACTAAACTTTCACGAAAATATTCATTTAATTTTTTTATTGTTCCTACAGTTAAAACTGGTTCAAAATATTGTTGTTTTTTTGAGATATTAATTTGATTATTAACATCATCAAATACTAAGTGCCAAATATGAGCTTTTTTATTTTCAAAAACCAAATTATCTTCAAGTCTTGTTGGGACTTCAATATATCCTTTTTTTCCTACTCTAGATAATTCATTTAAAAAATAAGAAACATCCTCAACATGTTCAGCCACATGTGAGGCAATAACAAAGTCAAACTCCTTATCTTTAAAGGGTAATTTTTTTTCTTTAATCTTTACGAATGATTTATCTTTATAATGATTTGATAGGTCTAATATATCACTGACTGTTGTTGCATATTTATTAGCGCCATATCCACAACCAATATCTAAAATTTTCCAGTCTGGGTTTTCTGAAAGAGTTTTTTCTATATGGGTTATTGATGTTCTTTTGATCAGAAAAATTATCTTGAATAATATTCAATTACTAAATTAGGCTCCATGACGACTGGATAAGGGACTTCTTCAAACTTCGGAATTCTAACAAATTTAACTTTTTTGTTTTTTTCATCTAATTGTAAATATTCTGGAACTTCTCTTTCTTTGTTAGCAAGTGCAATATCGATCAACGCTAATTGTTTAGATTTATCTCTAATTTCAATGCTGTCTTCTTCTTTAACTTGGTAACTTGATATATTAACTTTTTTTCCATTTACTCTTACATGTCCATGATTAATTAATTGTCTTGAGGAAAAAATAGTATTTGATAGTTTTGATCGATAGATCACTGCATCAAGTCTTCTTTCTAATAATCCAATTAAATTTTCAGCAGTATCACCTTTTTTCATTATTGCTCTTTTATACATGTTTCTAAACTGTCTTTCGTTCATGTTACCATAGTAACACTTTAATTTTTGTTTAGCTTGAAGCTGAACTCCATAATCAGATGGTTTAGATGATTTTGACTGACCGTGTTGTCCAGGGGGATATGCTCTAGTATTAAATGGACTTTTAGGTCTACCCCATAAATTTACTTTAAGTCTTCTATCGACTTTATGTTTTGAGTTTAATCGTTTTGTCATATTAAAGTTATTGGGTTTATAGACATCAATATATTTTTGTCAATCAAGGTTTTTTTATTAAACCAGCAAATATACTTGATAAAATGCGTGTTTCTTTTTGAGAAAGTTCCATTTTATAAAAAATACTTCTTAAATTTTCAAGCATTATGGGCTTTTTAGCTTTTTGTTTAAAAAAATTTTTATTTTCTAGGTTTGTTAAACAAAAATTTAACATTGCAGATATTTCTTTCTTAGTTGCTTTTTGTATTTTTTTTGATTTTTGAAAATCAAATTTTTCTTTTGAAATTAAGTTTGAAACAGTTTGAGCTACAATTACTAGACTGTGTGAAAGATTTAAAGACCTGAATTTAGCATTACTTGGGATCTGTAAAGTATAGTCAGCATAACTCACTTCATTATTTGTTAAACCTGAAGCTTCAGAACCAAACAAAAAACTTACCTTTTTTGAAAAATCAATTTTTTTTAATTCTTGTAAAGAAATATGTTTAATATTTTTATTTCTAAATCTTGCTGATGTTGCAATAAGAATGTCAGTTTTGTTTAAAGATTTTTCTAAATTAGGATAAATATTTGCTTTTTCTATTATATCTTTAGCTCCAACTGAAGTTGCTTTGATTTTGTCATTTGGAAATATTGGCTTTGGATCTATCAATGATAAATTTTTAAAGCCAAAGTTCTTGATTCCTCTTGCGCATAATCCTATATTTTCAGATAGCTGAGGTTTGTGTAAAATAAATGATATATTATTTAAATTCATTAAGCACTTGCTGGTGCATTATCTTTGAATAATTTATAATCAAGACTATCTATTAATGCTTTAAAAGATGCATCTATAATGTTTGGAGAAACTCCAATTGTAAACCAGTTTTTTCCTTTAGAGTCTGTGCTTTCTATGGAAACTCTGGTTACAGCCTCTGTTCCTGTATTTAATATTCGTACTTTATAATCAACTAGTCTTAGATCCTTAAGATAATCAGAGTATTTTGAAATTTTTTTTATATTATTTCTAATTGCATTATCCAAGGCATTTACTGGTCCATTCCCCTCACCCTCACAGATAATTGTTTCTCCATCTACTTCTAACTCTGCTTTAGCAGATGAAATAATTTCTCCTGAGGAATTTTTTTTAACAGACACATCGTATGCCTTAATAATTAAGTATCTAGGTATTTCACTAACTATTCTTCTTGCTAATAATTCAAATGATGCGTCTGCACCATCATAGCTATAACCAATAAATTCTCTTCCTTTAACTTCATCTAAAAGTTCTTTAATTTTAGGGTCATTTTTTTTTATATCAATTCCAATGGTTCCTAATCTAGATAATATATTTGATTGTCCAGCTTGATCTGAAATAACTATATTTCTTACATTGCCAACTTCTTTTGGATCAATGTGTTCATAAGTTTTTGGGTTTTTTTGAACCGCTGAAACATGCATTCCACCTTTGTGTGAAAAAGCTGCAGCACCCACATAAGGCAAATGTTTGTTAGGTTTTCTGTTTAAAATTTCATCTAATAATCTAGAGCATTGTGTTAGATGTTTAATATTCTTGTCTTTTATATTTATTTCAAAATTCTTAGAAAACTCTGGTTTTAAATATAATGATGGTATGAGAGACATTAAGTTGGCGTTACCACATCTTTCACCTAATCCATTAATCGTTCCCTGCACCTGTCTTACACCTGCTTGGATTGCAACTAAAGAATTTGCAACTGCATTTTCTGTATCATTATGTGCATGTATTCCTAAATTTTTACCTGGTATATGTTTTGATACATCTAAAACTATTTTTGATATTTCGTGGGGTAAGGTACCACCATTGGTATCACACAAAATAATCCATCTAGCACCTTGATCATATGCAGATTTAATGCAACTTAAAGCGTATTCTTTATTTGATTTATAACCATCAAAAAAGTGCTCAGCATCAAACATGAATTCTTTTCCAGAATTGATTATATGTTTTGCACTTTCACTAATATTTTTTAAATTTTGATCTTTGGATATCCCTAATGCAACATCAACATGAAAATCCCAAGATTTTCCAAATAAACAAATTGAATTTGCCTTGGAATTTATTAAAGATGAAATCATTGGATCATTCTCGGCACTGTGATCAGATTTTTTTGTCATTCCAAAGGCTGTCAATATAGAATTATTAAAAGAATGTTGCTTGTTAAAAAACTCTGTATCTGTGGGATTAGCTCCAGGCCATCCTCCCTCTATGTAATCGACACCAAGATTATCCAATGCAATAGAGATTTTTTCTTTGTCATCTAAAGAAAAATCCACTCCCTGTGTTTGTGCACCATCACGTAAAGTTGTATCAAATATGTATATTTTGTCCGACATTATTTAAATTTCCACGAGGTTTTACCATCTTTATCCTCTATTTGAACTCCTTTTTCCAAAAGCTCATTTCGAATTTTATCAGCTAATTCGTAATTTTTATCATCTCTAGCCTGATTTCGTTCTTTAATTTTTATTTCAATTATCTCATCGCTTAAATCAGATTTATTTTTTTTAAATTTTTCCCATTCTTCTTTAGTCTCTGTTAACAATCCTATAAAATTACATGCAGATACAAATTCTTGTTTATCTTCCAAATTACCTGATTGAGATTTTTCATATAGCTTATGAAGGTTGGCAATATATTTCGGTGTGTTTAAATCGTCATACAAAGGATAAAGGTCATCGTCAGAAATAAGTTTGGCCTTATCTAGTTTTACATAGCTTTTATACCATTTATCAATTGTTTTTTGACTTTCCTCTAAAAGTTTGTCATTCCAATCTAAAGGCTGTCTATACTGTGCACTAATTAAAGCTAGTCTTAGAGCTTGACCATTCACATTATTTTTAAAATCACTTATCTTTAAAATATTGCCTTGTGATTTTGCCATTTTTTCATTTGATAAAGTTATAAATCCATTATGTACCCAATAATTTGAAAAAACATCAGTATCATTAGCACAACGTGATTGCGCAATTTCATTTTCATGATGTGGAAATATTAAATCTCTGCCTCCCCCATGAATGTCAAACTTATCACCAAGATATTTTTTCGACATTACTGAACATTCTAAATGCCAGCCTGGTCTTCCCTTTCCCCACGGTGATGGCCAACTAGGTTCATCTTCACTTGAGGGTTTCCATAATACAAAGTCTTCAGCATTTTTCTTATTACTTGATACTTCTACTCTGGACCCAGATATTAAATCTTCAGTTTTTTTATTTGATAATTTTCCATAGTCCTTAAATTTTTTAACCTCAAAATAAATATGCTTCTTACTCTCATAAGCAAAACCTTTCTCAACTAAACTACTGATCATATCGATCATTTCATTTATATTTTCTGTTGCTTTAGGCTGAAAGTTTGGTTCCTCGCAATTAAGATAATTACAATCTTGTTGAAAATTTATATTTATTTTATGAGTTAATTCAGAGATTGTAATTTTTTTATCTTTTGCAGATTGAATTATTTTATCATCAATATCTGTAATATTCCTGACATACGTAACATTGTCTTTACCATACTTACATTTTAAAACTTTAAAAAGAATATCAAATACAACTAATGGCCTTGCATTACCTATATGTGGATCATCATAAACTGTAGGACCACAAACATACATTTTAACTTTATTTTTATCTATTGGTTGAAACTTTTCTTTTTTTCCACCATAGCTATTTGTTAAAAAAATATCTTTATTCATTATTCAAGGAATATACTTTAATTATAGATTTGTGAATCTATTTGATTAGCTTGGTATCTTGCAAACTGGAATTGGATCCATTTTATGCAAATTTGCGTTTCTTATTTGGATATATTTTTCTCTATTTTTTGAATTTTCATTTTCCATTGCTTCTTCAAGTTCTTTATAACTTAAACCAAGTTGACCTTCATCAGTCCTGCCATCATCCCATAAACCATCTGTTGGGGGTGCATCTATAATCTCTTGTAAAATTTTTAATTCTTTTCCTAATTCCCAAACTTCTGTTTTATTACAATCAGCTATTGGAGATATATCAACTCCACCATCTCCATACTTTGTGTAAAAACCTACTCCAAAATCCTCAACTTTATTTCCAGTACCAACCACTATTCCATTATTGGCTGCTGCAACTTGATACAAGGTTGTCATTCTTAATCTAGCTCTAGAGTTTGCCATACCATGCAAACTATTAAAATTTTTTAAAGTATTTTCAAATGTAGAAAAAAGACTGTCCAGCTCCACAGTAATACCTTCAACATTTTTAAAATTTTGTTTTAGCCATTCCTGATGCTTTAAACTTAAATCATGTTGTGCACTTTTCTGTTTTATTGGCATAGACAAGACAATAGTTTTAAGTCCTGTCATTGCACTTAAGGTACTCGAGACAGAAGAATCAATTCCTCCTGAAATTCCAACTACCAGAGACTCGGCTTTTTTTGGCATCAAATTAACGTAATTCAATATCCAGTCCTTAATAAATGTAACTTTTTGGTTTGGCTTCATAATTAAAATATAATAATTAATTTAAAAAATTAAACGATTAAGATGCCGCTCTAATACCGTTTTTAGCATACAAGGTATTCTTTTTAATCTCATCTGAAATTAAAAAAGCTAACTCTAGGGCTTGGTTAGCATTAAGTCTTGGATCACATTGAGTGTGATATCTGCTTGATAAATCTGTATCTGATATTTTTTGAGCTCCACCAGTACATTCTGTCACATTTTGACCAGTCATTTCAATATGAAGCCCTCCTGCATATGATCCTTCGCTTTGATGTACGCCAAATACATTTTTAACTTCATTTAAAACGTTGTTAAAAGGTCTTGTTTTAAATCCTGTAGTTGATTTAATAGTATTTCCATGCATCGGGTCACATGACCAGATAACGTTAAGTCCCTCTTTTTTAATTCCACGTATAAGTTTTGGTAAATATTTTTCTACTTGATCGTGGCCAAATCTAGAAATTAATGTAATTTTACCTTTGTCATTTTTAGGATTTATCAGCTCACAAATTTTGGCTATCTCTTCAGGTTTAGAAGTTGGACCACATTTAATTCCAATTGGATTTTCAATACCTCTGCAAAACTCCACATGACCACCATCAATTTGTCTTGTTCTGTCTCCAATCCATACAAAATGTGCTGAAGTATCATGATATTCACCAGTGGTAGAATCTATTCTTGTCATAGTTTCCTCAAATGGTAAATGCAATGCTTCGTGCGATGTCCAGAAATTAACAGTGTATAATCTTCTGTTAAAATCTGATGTAATTCCACAAGCTTCCATAAAAGCTAGAGCATCTGCAATTTTATCTTCTAATTCCTTGAATTTTTTAGCTTGTGCAGCAGATTTGATGTAACCTAAATTCCATAAATGAACTTTTTTTAAGTCAGCAAACCCACCATTAGAAAATGCTCTTATTAAATTTAATGTAGAGGCTGATTGAGAGTATGCTCTAAATAATCTTTTTGGATCTGGAACTCTTGCAGCTTCAGTAAATTCCATACCATTAATATTGTCTCCTAAATAACTTGGTAGCTCTACATCTCCTTGCTTCTCTGTAGGAGCACTTCTAGGTTTTGAAAACTGACCAGCAATTCTTCCTAGTTTTACTACTGGCAAAGATGCTGAATAAGTTAATACTAATGACATTTGAAGCATTAGTTTAAAATAGTCTCTAATATTATCTGGATTAAATTCTGCAAAGCTCTCAGCACAATCTCCACCTTGCAATAAGAAAGCTTTACCATCAACAACGTTTGCAAGTTGATCTTTAAGATGTCTAGTTTCACCCGCGAATACTAAAGGGGGGAAATTTTTTAATTTATTTAAAACTAAATTTAATTCCTCTTCATCCTTATACTCAGGGATATGCTTAACTGGATGGTTTCTCCAACTATTTGCTTTCCATTTTTTCATAATACAATCAGGAAGTGTATATACACTTGAATTAAAAAAGTAAATTATTTAAATTATGAAGATAATTTAAAAACAATAATACCAATAATTTCCCTAAAAAATAAGTTAAAATTAGCTAAATTCCTACTTATGCTAAAATCTTGGTAAATATTTATTAGTGAACTTTGACGATATGTTTTTGGTTCAACAACATAAGGTATTAATTTTAAGCCAAAATCTTTTGCAATAATTATAGATCTCTTCATATGGTAAGCAGATGTGATTAAAATTGTTTTTGAATCATTAAGGTTTAATTTTTCAATTTCTTTAAAATTTTCTATTGTATTTCTTGATTTACCAACAAATTTAACTCTTGTCATATCAAAGTTCAATCCCTCATAAATTTTTTTTGCTTTATTAATTTCATCATTCATATCGCTCTTTATTAAATATGCATTTCCACCAACATAATAGATTTCTGTATTTTTGTATTTATTTCCTAATTTGATTGAGGCTAACAATCTATAATCAGAACCTGATAATACTACAATATTATTAATATTTTGATAGCTCTCTTTATTTGAAAAATCTTTTTCAAGATACTTTAATCCAAAATTTCCAATAGGTAAAAGAGAAATAATTGATAATAAAAAGATAGTTATAGTCAATAATTTAAAAATAATCTTTTTTTTATTTTTATAATAAATAATAAATAAAATTATCAGAGCTAAAATTAAAAAATTAGTTGGATTTAATAATGGTGCTAAAATTTTTGATAAGTAAAAGTACAAATTATTCAACTGTTACAGATTTTGCTAAATTTCTTGGTTTATCTATGTCATAACCTTTTTCAAGTGCTGAATAAAAAGCGAGTTTTTGTAGAGGTATAGTAACTAGAAACGGAATTAATTCATCATTTAATTTATCAACTTCTATTTGTTCCCAGATATTTTCAGAAACAACCTCATCTTTGTTTTTATTTGTTATTAGTAAAACCTTTGCTCCTCTTGCAATAACCTCCTGCATATTTGACATTGTTTTTTTATAATGATCATCTCTAGGTGCTATAACAACTACTGGCATACCTTCTTCTATCAAAGCTAATGGTCCATGCTTCATTTCACCTGCAGGATAACCCTCGGCATGAACATAGGCTAATTCTTTTAACTTCAAGGCGCCCTCCAAGGCAATTGGAAAAGAGTAACCTCTACCTAAAAACATGCATCCTTTGGCGTGTGCAAAAACTTTACCAATATTTATAAGTTTATCATCTAATTTGAGCGTTTTTTTTACTGAATTAGTTAGTGATAGTAAATTTTTAATTTTAGATTGATAATCTTTCTTTGTAATAAATTTTTGATCAAAAGAAATTTTTATAGATAGAATATATAGCACTAACATTTGTCCAAGAAATGCTTTTGTAGATGCAACACCAATTTCTTGACCACAATAAATAGGTAAAACTAAATCAGCATCTCTTGCTATTGAACTTTCAACAACATTTACAACTGCACAAGTTTTCATTTTATTTTTTTTACATAATTCTAAAGCTGCATAAGTATCTGCAGTTTCACCAGATTGTGAAACAAAAACATACAGGCAATCTTTTTTAAACCTAACTTTTCGATATCTAAATTCTGAAGCTATATCGATACTCACATCGAGATTTGTATTTTGTTCAAGCCAATACTTTGCTACTAAACATGAGTGATAGGCTGTACCACAACCAATGATTACAATTGATTGAAAAGAGTCTATCTTCCAGGGAAAATTATAAATATTTATTTGATTGTTATATCTATCAACATACTCATTTATGCAATCATTAATGGTGGACGGCTGTTCGTCTATTTCTTTCTCCATGAAATATTTATAGTCACCTTTATCATAATGAATATCTTCTTTAGAGAGATTCATTACTTTTTTATTTATTTTTACTCCATTGCCTTCAAAAAACTCTATTTGATCTTTTTTGATAATACAAAATTCTCCATCCTCTAAATAAGAGATTTTGTTTGTCATAGATTTCAATGCGTATGAATCTGATCCTAGATAATTTTCATTTGGCCCATATCCTACAGCTAAAGGCGACCCTCTCCTGGCACCAACCATTAAATCACCTCGATCTTTAAAAATTACCCCTAGAGCAAAACTACCGTGAAGTTTTTTCAAAACCTTAATAATAGTATTTTTCAAAGAATTTTTTTTTAAGTAATCTGTAACAAGATGAGCTATTACCTCAGTATCAGTTTGTGACTTAAATACATATCCCTTTTTCTCTAAAAATTTTTTTAAAATTGTTGAGTTTTCTATTATGCCGTTATGTACAACTGAAACCTGTTCTGATGAATGGGGATGAGCGTTAATTTTGCTTGGTTTGCCATGAGTTGCCCATCTTACATGACCAATGCCAATATCTCCTTTAAGATTAAATTTTAATATGTCTTTTTCTAATATATCAACCCTACCTTCACACTTTACTTCATTAATATTTCCATCAACTAGAGTTGCTATACCCGCAGAATCATATCCTCTATATTCTAGTTTTTTTAATGAATTAACTATTCTACTAGAAACTTCTTTTGTACTTATTATTCCTATTATTCCACACATTTATTTTTTTTTATAATTTTTAACTTCAATTTGCTCAGATCTAGTTAAGGCTAATGAGTTTTTTGAAACTTTTTTGGTTATAACTGATCCTGCACCAATTGTACTTTTTTTTTCAATCTTAATTGGGGCAACAAGTGAGGAATTTGAGCCAACAAAAACGCCATTATCAATTATTGTTTTGCTTTTTTTAACTCCATCATAATTGCATGTAATTGTTCCCGCACCAATGTTTACTTTTTTTCCTAAACTTGAGTCCCCAATATATGAGAGATGATTTACTTTTGAATTATTTCCAACAATACTTTTTTTTACCTCTACGAAATTTCCAATTTTTGATCCTGATTTAATTACTGTGCCAGGCCTTAACCTTGCGTAGGGACCAACACTTACATTATTTTCGATTTTTACTCCCTCTAAATGCGAAAAAGATAAAATTCTTACATTGTTTCCAACTGAAACTTTGTCTGCAATTACTACATAGGGTTCGATAGTCACATTTTTTCCTATTTTTGTATTTTTAGAAAAAAAAACAGTTTCTGGCGCTACCATTTTAACACCTTTTTTTAAAAATTTGTTCCTGAGTTTTAATTGCATATTTTTAAAATTTATTTGTTTCATTGATATTTTTATATAATTCAGTATTAGTTTAATTAATTCACAATTTATTTCTTAATAATACTTTTAAATGACTCAAAAATTCACTGTTATATTTGATCTAGATGGAACACTTGTTGATACTGCTCCAGATTTAATGCTTGCACATAATCATGTAATGAAGAAATTTGGTTATCCAAGCAAATCATTAGATGAGTTAAAAAGTGCCGTCGGTCATGGTGCGAGTGCAATGATTGGAAGATCAATTTGGAGCCAAGCCAAGAAAGAATTAAGTTCTATTAATGAAAAAATTAAAAATGAAATGACTGATGAATTTATTTCGTATTATAGCAAAAATATATTGAATGAGAGTACTTTGGTTGATGGTGTAAAAGATTTTTTAAAGTGGTGTAAAAAAAAAAATATATCTATGGCTGTATGTACAAATAAAACAGAGCATCTGGCTGTTGATCTTTTAAAAAAAATTGGAATTTATGATTATTTTGAATATGTTGCAGGCTATAATACATTCACCTATTGCAAACCTGATCCAAGACATATAACGACGATTATAGAAATTCTTGATGGTGATATAAATAAATCAATCATGATTGGAGACAGTGAGTCAGATGCTAATGCTGCTAAAGCAGCTGAAATTCCAATGATTTTGTTAGAGGATGGATATACAGAAAAAAAAATTGATGAAATTTATCATAATCACTTAATAAAAGACTTTGTAGATATTGATAAAATTATCTCTAAATATCTTTAATATTGATTAATTTATTTTAACTATTAAAACAAAATTATAAGTAAGGAGTTATTTTGTTGTTAAACACGGTTAAAGTATATCCATCAAAAATCAATCTTCCAAAGAAGAAACAGCTCGCATGGAAAATTGCAGAAATTGCATCTGATAAGGCAAAATTAAATAATGATGCAATTGAAATGTCAATTAATAGAATTATTGATAATGCATCTGTTGCTATCGCCTCATTAAACAGAAAACCAGTGATTTCGGCTAGAGAAATGGCCAAAGGACATTTAAGAAAATCAGGCTCAACCATATTTGGTATTAATTCTGTATTGAAATTTGATGCTGAATGGGCAGCGTGGGCAAATGGGACTGCTGTTAGAGAATTAGATTTTCATGATACTTTTTTGGCAGCTGATTATAGCCATCCAGGTGATAATATTCCTCCTATTTTAGCTGTTGGTGAAAAGCTTAAAAAAAGTGGAGCAGACCTTTTAAGAGGAATTATTACAGCTTATGAAGTTCAAGTTAATTTAGTTAAAGGAATTTGTCTGCATAAACATAAAATTGACCATATTGCTCATTTAGGACCAAGTGTGGCTGCAGGCATAGGTTCAATGTTAAAATTAAATACAGAAACTATATATCAAGCTGTCCAACAAGCGCTTCATATAACTATTTCTACTCGACAGTCTAGAAAAGGAGAAATATCAAGCTGGAAAGCTTATGCACCCGCACATGCAGGTAAATTAGCAATTGAAGCAGTTGATAGAGCTATGAGAGGTGAAGGAGCTCCTAGTCCTATTTATGAAGGAGAAGACAGTGTAATTGCAAGAATATTAGATGGAAAAAATGCAAAATATAATGTGCCATTACCAAAAAAAAATGAGCCAAAAAAAGCTATCCTAGAAACGTACACAAAAGAATATTCAGCAGAGTATCAAGCACAGGCATTAATAGATATAGGTAAAAAATTAAATAAAAGAATTTCAGATTTAAAAAATATAAAAAAAATAGATATCTATACCAGCCATCATACACATTACGTCATAGGAACTGGTGCAAATGATCCACAAAAGATGGACCCTAATGCATCTAGAGAAACTTTAGACCATTCGATAATGTATATATTTGCAGTTGCCTTAGAGGATGCGAACTGGCATCATGTAAGATCATATACAAAATCAAGAGCAAATAGAAAAAGTACTTTAAAAATATGGAAATCTATAACAACACATGAAGATAAAAAATGGACTAAAAAATATCATCATCCAGATCCAAAAAAGAAATCATTTGGAGCAAAAGTTGTCGTTACTTTAAATAACGGAAAAAAAATATCTGAAGAACTAGAAAGAGCTGATGCACATCCATACGGAGCGAGACCTTTTCAAAGAAAAGATTATATTAAGAAATTTTTAACTTTAACTAATAAAATATTATCTAAAAAAGAAAGTGATAGGTTTTTAAAAACTGTACAAAATTTAAAAAAATTAAAAAAAGGAAGTCTAAATAAATTAAATATCGAAGTTAGCAAAAAATATTTAAAGAAAAATAATAAAAAAGGGATTTTTTAAATGCATTTTGTTGAAAAAGATTTAACCCAAAAAAGAATTGATCTGGATACCAAACTTAAATCCAATAAAATTTTAAGAGTACCTGGTGCATACAATCCTTTAACAGCTAAGTTAATAGAGGAAATCGGTTATGATGCAGTCTATGTGTCTGGTGGTGTAATGGCTAATGATTTAGGCTTTCCAGATATTGGTTTAACAACCCTTCAAGATGTTAGCACTAGATCTTATTTAATTTCTAGAGTAACAAATCTTCCAACAATAGTTGATATTGATACTGGATTTAAATCATGCAAAGAAACAATTGAGACATTTGAAGAATTTGGTGTAGCTGCTGTTCATCTAGAGGATCAAATAGAACAAAAAAGATGTGGTCATCTAGATAACAAAGAGCTTATTTCTAAAGAAAAGATGGTTTCTAAGATAAAGGAATGTGTAAGTTCTAGAAAAGATAATAATTTTAAAATTATAGCTAGATCAGATGCAAAAAATGTAGAAGGAATAGACAGCATGATTGATAGATGTAAAGCATACGTAGATGCTGGTGCTGAAGTTATATTTCCTGAAGCTTTGAAAGATGAAAAAGAGTTTGAATTAGTTAGAAAATCCCTTGGATGTTATCTTTTAGCTAATATGACGGAGTTTGGAAAATCAAAATTACTCAATTACAAACAACTTGAGGACTTGGGATATAATATTGTTATTTATCCAGTCTCCACCCAAAGATTAGCAATGAAAAATGTGGAGGATGGTTTACGTGCCATTTTTGCTGATGGACATCAAAACAATATTATTGATAAAATGCAAACGCGGAAAAGATTATATGATTTAGTTGAATACGAAAAATATAATGCTTTAGACGAAAAAATTTATAATTTTAATACTGATGGACATGAATAATGAGTGACGAAATCAAGAAAGGTTTATTGGGTATAGTTGTTGACGAAACAGAAGTTTCTAAAGTGATGCCAGAGATTAATTCTTTGACTTATAGAGGATATGCTGCTCAAGATTTGTGCGCAAAGTGTAAATTTGAGGAAGTAGCTTATCTTATTTTAAATGGTGATCTTCCAAGTAAAAAACAATTAAAAAAATTTGAAAAAGAAGAGAGAAAAGAAAGAAAATTATCTAAAACATTATTAGATGATATAAAAAAATTTCCAAAGAAAGCACATCCAATGGATGTAGCAAGAACAGCAGTGAGTATCATGGGTCTGGAGGATAAAGAAACAAAAGATAATTCACCTAAAGCAAATATGAGAAAAGTAATGAGAATTTTCGCTAAAATGCCTGTTGCACTTGCAGCATTTTATAGGGCAAGAAAAGGAAAGAGAATTATACCTCCAAAAAACAAACTTTCATTTTCTGAAAACTTTTTTCATATGTGTTTTGGCAAAGTACCCAACAAAGATATAGTTAAAGCTTTTGATGTTTCGTTAATTTTATACGCAGAACATAGTTTTAATGTTTCAACCTTTACAGCTAGAACAATAACAAGTAGTCTATCGGATATTCATGGCGCAATCACCGGTGCAATAGCAAGTTTAAAAGGACCTCTTCATGGAGGTGCTAACGAAGAAGTCATGCATATGATGAATAAAATCAAAAAACCAGAGAATGCACTTAAATGGATAAATAAAGCACTAGATAATAAAGATGTTGTAATGGGATTTGGCCATAGAGTTTATAAAAGTGGAGATTCAAGAGTTCCTACAATGAGAGAATATTTTGGAAAAGTTGCTAAAATCAAAAAAGATAGAAAGTTTGAAAAAATTTACGACATTGTAGAAAAAGTAATGATAGATCGAAAAAATATCCATCCAAACGTAGATTACCCTACTGGACCTACTTACCATTTAATGGGATTTGATACTGATTTCTTTACACCAATTTTTGTAATTTCAAGAATTACTGGCTGGTCAGCTCATATTATTGAGCAGCATGCTGCTAATAAACTTATTAGACCTTTAGCAAGCTATAAAGGTAGCAAGCACCGTAAAGTTTTGCAATTAAATCAAAGATAATCTTAAGAAAAAGCTTCTGTCCAAGATCCTCTTGTAGATGCTTTAGAATATTCTGTAGCTCTACCTTCAAAGAAGTTCATATGTTCCACTGCATTCAGCATGGTATCAAGCCATGTTAGTGGATTTTTTTGAACATCATAAATTGGCTCTAAACCTAATTGATCCAATCTTCTGTTTGCAATAAATCTTATATATTCTTTAACTTCTTTCGCTGTTAAACCTTCCATTGGACCCATTTCAAAAGCTAAATCAATAAAAGAATCTTCATGATCAACGATTGTTCTGCAAGCTTCATAAAGTTCTTTTTTAAGTTTTGGCGTCCATATTTCAGGGTTCTCTTTAATAAACTCCTTAAAGATTCTGATCATTGAATTGCAGTGAAGTGTTTCGTCTCTTACAGACCAAGTAACAATTTGGCCCATACCCTTCATCTTGTTATGTCTTGGGAAGTTAAGTAAGATTGCAAAGCTTGCAAATAATTGCAGACCTTCTGTGAATGCACTAAATACTGCGACAGTTTTTGCAATGTCTTCTTTTGAATTTACATTGAAGTTTTGCATGTAATCATATTTATCTTTCATCTCTTTATATTTCATGAAAGCCGAGTATTCAGACTCGGGCATTCCAATTGTATCTAAAAGATGTGAATATGCTGCTACGTGAACTGTTTCCATTGAAGCAAATGCAGTCATCATCATTAATACTTCAGTTGGTTTAAATACAGTTGTGTAGTGTCTTAAATAACAATTATTAACTTCAACATCAGCTTGAGTAAAAAATCTAAAAATTTGAGTTAATAAGTTTTTTTCTGGTTGTGACAAGTTTTTTTGCCAGTCTCTAACATCATCTCCTAATGGAACTTCTTCGGGTAACCAATGAATTCTTTGTTGAGTTAACCATGCATCATAGCACCATGGATATCTAAAAGGTTTGTAAACTGGGTTCTCAACTAATAGACCCATTTTTTTTGGTTGAATTATTTCTTTATTAATTTTTTCTGCTACTGACATGATAAACACTCCTCATAATCTTGTTGGTTGTTACTTTCGTCTTTTGATTTATAAACGTTTGCTGCAATGTCAGTTGAATTTGCATCATTAACATTTTCAGCACGTTGTATTGATTTAGACCTGCAGTAGTAAAGGCTCTTCAATCCTTTCTTCCATGCTTGGAAGTGAATTTGATGTAAATCTCTTTTGTGCACATCTGCAGGTAAAAATAAGTTAATAGATTGAGCTTGAGAAATATGAGGTGTTCTATCTGCACTCAAATCAACAAGCCATCTTTGATCTAACTCAAAAGCTGTTTTAAAAACGTCTTTTTCATCTTGAGTTAAAAAATCTAAATGTGAAACAGAGCCCTGATTAGTTGTAATACTTGACCAAACTTCATCTGTATCTTTTCCATGTTTTTCTAATAGCTGTCTTAAATATTTATTTCGAACATTAAATGAACCAGACAACGTTTTGTGTGTAAAACTATTAGCTGCAATTGGTTCAACACCTGGAGATGTCCCACCACATATTATTGAGATAGAAGCTGTAGGTGCTATCGCAGTTTTATTAGAAAATCTTTCCATTATATCATAATCTGCAGCGTCAGGGCATGAACCTCTCTCCTCAGCCAAATCTTTTGATGCCTTATCCACATTTTTATGAATATGCTCAAAAATCTTTTTATTCCAAGCTTTGCTCATTACAGATTCTATTGGAATCATCTTTTTTTGGTAATAAGAATGTAATCCCATTACACCCAATCCTACACTTCGTTCTCTCATTGCTGAATATGTAGCATCGCTAAATTGTTCAGGTGCATTTTCTATGAAGTCAGTCATTACATTATCTAGAAATCTCATAACATCTTGTATAAAGTTTTCATCCTCTTTCCACTCATCATACTTTTCTACGTTTAATGATGACAAACAACATACGGCAGTTCTATCTCTTCCATCTTTATCAATTCCTGTTGGGAGTGTAATCTCGCTACAAAGATTTGAAGTTTTAACAGTAAGACCAGCAAGTTTATGATGTTGAGGGATTTGTCTATTAACAGTATCTATGAAAACAATGTATGGTTCGCCTGTCTCAATTCTTGCTGTTAACAATCTTATCCATAAATTTCTAGCAGAAACAGTTGCTTGAACTGCTCCATCTTTTGGACTTTTAAGTCCCCATTGTTCATCTAGCTCAACGGCTCTCATGAAAGCATCTGAAACTAAAACACCGTGGTGTAAATTTAATGATTTTCTATTAGGATCTCCCCCAGTTGGTCTTCTCATCTCAATAAACTCTTCAATCTCTGGATGATCTATTGGTATATAACAGGCCGCAGAACCTCTTCTCAATGAACCTTGGCTAATTGCCATTGTTAAAGAGTCCATTACCTTTATGAACGGAATTATTCCTGAAGTTTTACCAACTCTTCCAATTTTCTCACCTATTGATCTAAGGTTTCCCCAATAGCTTCCAATACCTCCTCCTCGTGCTGCAAGCCAAACATTTTCACTCCATAGATCGAGAATACCATTAAGACTATCGCTAGCTTCATTTAAAAAACAAGATATCGGTAATCCTCTTGTAGTTCCTCCATTTGATAAAACTGGTGTTGCTGGCATAAACCAAAGATTACTAATGTAGTTATATAATCTTTGAGCATGTAAATTATCGTCAGCATAATGACTTGCAACTCTCGCAAATAAATCCTGAAAAGATTCATTTGCTCCTAAATATCTATCCTTAAGAGTAGCTTTTCCAAAATCTGTTAAATTATCATCTCTGCTTCTATCAATTTTAATGGTTATGCCTTTTGAATTTTGAAATAATTCTGTTTCACTATTAAGAGAAAATAAATCTAATCTTTTATCTTTAGGATCTTGATGCAGTTGTGGTGTATAATCAGAGACAGCTTTCCTAATAGCTTGTGATAAAATCTTGTTCATTTAGCTCCTTTTTTGTACTATACTTAATTTAGTAAAACAACTAGATGTTGTATGATGGTTTGGTAAATATACTATATAACCAACAAATCAATAGAACATTTATAGAACTTGATAAAAAAATTATCAATAAAAAAATAAACAAAATATAAAAATATTAACATGAAAAATTCAATAAAAATTGATCCTTTTGGCTTTAGAGAGTACGACGCGCGATGGTTGTACCCCGATAACATCAATTTAGAAGGTGTGACAAATTTGGGAAAAGGTTTAGGAACTCAAGTTGTTAATCGTACAAAAAAAGAAAATCCAAGAATCATAGTTGGTCATGATTACAGATCTTATAGCGAGGAAATAAAATCAGCTTTGAAAAAAGGCCTTATCTCTACGGGTTGTTACGTTGAAGATGTAGGATTAGCATTATCACCAATGGTTTATTTTGCGCAATTCAATTTAGAAAGTGATGCTGTCGCAATGATAACAGCAAGTCATAATGAAAATGGTTGGACCGGTGTAAAGATGGGAATCAAGAAAGGATTAACTCATGCACCAGAAGAAATGAAAGAATTAAAAGATATAACATTAAATAACAAATTTATTGAAGGTAATGGAAATGAAAAAGAAATATCTAATTTTCAAAATATTTATAAAGATGATCTTATAAATAAAAATAAAATTAAGAAAAAAATTAAAGCTGTAGTTGCCTGTGGCAATGGAACAGCGGGAATATTCGCGCCAGACATATTAAGAGGAATAGGATGTGAAGTAATAGAACTGGATTGCAATTTAGACTATACCTTTCCTAAGTATAACCCAAATCCTGAAGATCTTGAAATGTTACATGCAATAAGTAAATCTGTAAAAGAAAATAATGCTGATATTGGATTTGGATTTGATGGAGATGGTGATCGTGTAGGCGTGATAGATAACGATGGTAATGAAATTTTTTCAGATAAAATAGGACTACTAATTGCAAGGAATTTATCTTCAAACCATAAGGGATCTAAATTTGTTGTAGATGTTAAATCAACTGGATTGTATTCAACAGATGAAGTTTTGAAAAATAATTCCTGTGAAACAATGTATTGGAAAACTGGACATTCTCACATTAAAAGAAAGGTAAATAAAGAAAAAGCACTTGCAGGCTTTGAAAAAAGCGGTCATTTCTTTTTCAACAAACCTTTGGGTTATGGATACGATGATGGTATAAATTCAGCAATTCAAGTTTGCCATTTGCTAAATAATAATCATAAAAAAATGAGTGAAATCATAAGTGAATTACCTAATACCTATCAATCACCTACAATGGCTCCTTTTTGTAAAGATAATGAAAAATATCAAGTTGTTGAAGAAATAATTAAACAAATTGAGGATTTAAAATCAAATAATGTTAAAATTGATAATCAGGAAATTGAGGAAATACTTACAGTAAATGGTATTAGATTTTCTTTTAAAGATGCCTCTTGGGGTTTAATTAGGGCCTCATCTAATAAGCCTTCTCTAGTAGTTGTTACTGAAAGTCCAACATCTGACGAAAGAAAGAAAAAAATCTTCGAATTTATAGACAATTTGCTCCAAAAAACTGGTAAAATAGGTGAATACGATCAAAAGATTTAATTAAAGACCTAAAAACCTAACCAAAAAGAGAGTTCCAATTACATATAAAAATACCCCAAACATTCTTTGAGTTTTGTTTTTATCAGTGGTGTGAACCATATTGGCTCCAACTCTAGCCATATAAGATGTAATTGGGATAAATATCAAAAAAGCAGGAATATTCACAAAACCTAAGCTTAAAGGAAGATTTGCATTGAGCAAAAAACCAGATGTCAAAAAACCAATTGAACCAATAGATGCTATTACAAATCCTATTGCAGCTGAACTTCCAATTGCTCTACTTATAGGATACCCAAAATATCTCAGGATGGGAACATTCATCATAGCTCCAGTAATACCCATAGGAGCAGATATAAAACCAGAAATGAAACCAAAAGTTGCCCTCGGTAGAAACTTAAACTTTTTATTTTTTTTCAATTCCTGTTTTACAATTAATAAATATCCACCAAAAAAATATACAACCACAGCAAAAAATAAAACTAAAGATTTTGTATTTAACAATGCCGCCATATATGTACCAAGCAAAACTCCAAATATAACAAACAGACCATAAGTTTTTAAAATATTTGTATCTACAGCTTTATGTTTTCTATGAGTCATAACTGAAACAAAAGCAGTAAAAATTGTAATAGAAAATGCTGTTCCAACTGAAAGATGCATCAAATAGGATTTATCGACATCTGCAGTTTCAAAAATAAAAAAAAGCACTGGTACAGAAATTAGGCCTCCACCTATTCCAAAATAACCTGCAAAAAATCCTACTGGAAAAGCAGTTATTACCATTAATAAAATTAAAAGATAATACTGATTAGAAAGAATAGTATTAATCAATTCGACCTGCCGAATGTAATTTAGGAGAAAGTCTAACTTTATCCATAATATGATCAATTTTTTTTACATCCGCATCTCTTACACACATATTTTCACTCAAATATCTTTTCCAATGGCTTGAACCTGTTTGTCCATGAAATAAACCTAGTGTATGTCTCATAACTTGATTTACTCTTGTACCCATTTGTACTTGAGCCTTAACATAATCAATTAACTCCTCAACAATTTCTTCCCGTTCTTTGATTTCATGATTGTTGAATATCTCTTTTTCAATATCAGCTAAAAGATAAGGAGAATGATAAACTGATCTTCCAATCATTGTGCCATCCACTTTATCTAAATGATCTTTCACTTCCTCCACTGAAGTTACACCACCATTAATAATTATTTCAAGGTCTTTGAAGTCTTGTTTTAGTTTATATACATAATCATATCTTAAAGGAGGTATATTAAGGTTTTGCTTAGGTGTAAATTTACCCAACATAGCTTTTCTTGCATGTATTATAAATGTTTTAACTCCAGTTTCCTTTAAAGTTTTTATGAAATTATAAAAATGTTCGTAATCTTCTACATCATCATAACCAATTCTAGTCTTAACTGTAACTGGTAAAGATGTTGAATTAATCATTTCTGACAAACAATCAGCAACTAAGTTTGGCTCTTTGATTAAACATGCGCCAAATCTATTTTTTTGAACTTTTTTACTTGGACATCCTAGGTTTAAATTAATTTCGTCATAACCAAATTCTTCACCAATTTTTGCTGAATTAGCTAATAATTTTGGTGTAGAGCCACCTAATTGGAGTGCAACTGGTTTTTCTCTGAGATCAAAAGATAATAATTTTTCTTTATCTCCCCTATCAATAGCCTCCGACACAACCATTTCAGTGTAAAGAAGGACGTTTTTGCTTATCAATCTTAAAAAGTATCTTTCATGCCTATCAGTACAATCCATCATAGGTGCAACTGATACCAATCTGTTAATCTTAGACATGTTTTTTAACTTTATTCGAAATGTTAACTTTTTTTTCGTTTACATATTCTTGGTGATTTTTCTCAATTTTAGCTAATTCGTATCTATAGTTAACCATGACACCAAAAGATCTTTTGAAGCCAACTTCAGAAACATTTGCGTTTACTGCAATATCATCAATATCAGCTCCATTTTTCAAATGAAATCTGCAAACATCATTTATTGGAAAACCAAAATCATTTTTCTGTTTTGCTAAATAATTTACCGCTAACTTACTAATCAAGGCCTTATTATCGGCAATTCTTTTGTCTCCTATTTTTAAATCGGAAGACTTTAAAAAATCTAAACTATGTTTGTTTGCCTCTCCTAGTATTTCGGCAGCCTGACTACTTTCCATTTTTTTAAACCAATCAGCAAATCCAACCATTGGCGATAAAGTTCCAAAATATTTTACATCTGGAAGTTCTTCTTGAAGCTCATACACAACTCTTTTTATCAAAAAATTTCCTAACGTTACTCTTGATAAACCTTCCTGACAATTACTTATTGAATAAAAAGTTGCTGTATCATAATTTTTTGTTTTTTCTTCTGACGGTCTTGTTAATTCTTGTATTGACTGACTAAGACCTTTTGTTAAAGCAATTTCAACAAATATTATTGGTTCGTCATCTAATGCTGGATGGAAATAGGCAAAAAATCTTCTATCTTTTCCTAGTCTTCTTTTAAGTTCATTCATATCCTTCATAGAATGAACTTTTTCATACTTTAATAATTTTTCTAAAATATTTGCTTTTGTATCCCATGTAATCTTTCTTAATTTTAAAAAGCCTGGGTTAAACCAATTTTTAAATATATCTATTAAGTCATAATCTAAACTTTTAAGTTCAGGTTGGTCTTTTATTAAGTTTAATAAATCCTCTCTTAAGGAGACTATCTCAGAGGTGCCGTTTGGAGCCATATTTAGTCTTACAAATAGCTCTTTTCTTATTCCTGATGCAACCCGGGATAAATTTAATATAGATGAGGTATCTTTTGATTTATTGTAACTTTTAATGGCTTCATCTATTTTTGTTGGGTCAGGTTTGTACTTATCATTTACTTCAATTAAAAATTTGTTTTTATCGTCTAAAGATAAATTTTGATATCTAAACAAGATATCTCTTGCTAATGTTATTCCAAAAGCTGCACCTTTAGTTGACAATAAATCATCACAAAGATCTAGAAGATCTCTTTTTTTTGAAATGCTTTTGAATGATTTTTTTTCTAAAATCTTTTGTCCAGCATCAGCAATAGTCTCAAAAATTCTTTTTATATTTAACATGGTGTTTTTTATATATTAAAAACCTAAACTTTTGCCCATTATTTTATCAGGAAGCCAAGTAACAATTTCAGGAAAAATACATAGTATTAATATAGCTAAAGCCATAATTATCATAAAAGGTATAGATCCTTTTAATATTTCAGACAAACTTACATCCGGTGTGATACCTTTAATTATGTAAAGATTTAATCCAACGGGTGGGGTTATTAGACCAATTTCCATATTTATCGTAAATACAATTGCAAACCAGTATGGATCAAAACCTAATGTGGTTATAACTGGTAACAATATTGCTGAAGTCATCACAATGACAGCTACTGGGGGTAAAAAGAAACCAGCTATTAATAAGAAAATGTTTATTAAAATAAATACTACCCATTTGTTAGAACTTAATTCTACCATACTCTGCGCTAAAGATTGGGTTACGTAAAGTTGAGATAATGTAAAAGCAAAAAGATAAGATGCAGCGATAATAAACATTATCATCACACTTTCTTTCATTGAAACTTTAACAATATTCCATATTTTTTTTGGTTGATAAATTTTGTAAACAACAGCTATCAATACGAAAACTAAAAATGCTCCAACACCTGATGCTTCTGATGGTGTCGCAACACCACCATATAAAACATATAAGACACCTGCTATAATTGCTAAAAAAGGAAGAATTCTTGGTAGCACCTCAATTTTTTCTTTAAATGTAGGAGGTGTTCTATTTTTTAAAGCCTTTGCTGAGTCTTTATCAATAAAATAACTATGTATAAGGGCCCATATCGCAAACATACCGGCCAACATAAACCCGGGTACTAACCCACATAAAAATAATCTTCCTATTGATGTTCCTGTTGCAATTCCATAAACAATTAAAACAATACTAGGAGGAATTAAAACTCCCAAGGTTCCACCAGCTGCAATTGTTCCAGTTGCTATTTGATCGGAATATCCTCTTTTTCTCATTTCAGGTATTCCCATGGTTCCGATTGCTGCACAAGTTGCTGGGCTTGATCCACTCAAAGCAGCGAAAACTGAACAAGCCCCAATATTAGATATTACTAATCCACCTGGAACTCTCCAAAGCCATCTATCTAATCCAGTATATAGATCTTTTCCTGCTGGAGAATTAGCAACTGCCATTCCCATCAAAATAAACATTGGTATTGAGAGTAGAACAAAAGAGTTTAGACCCGCATAAAAAGTTTCAGCAAAGACGTCTAACATTTGAAACCCTTCAAATGCTACTAAAAGTGCTATAGAGACAAAACTTAAACCAAACGCGATTGGTATTCCCGAAAATAAAACTATTAGAGTAAAAACTGCAACTATTACTGCTATTAATAAAGGATCCATTAATTAGTGCCCTCTTCGTCAAAAAGTTTAATAATTTCTGCAATGTATTGAAGTATCATTAAAGCTGCTCCAATCATCATAGAAGAATAAGGTATCCATAAAGGTGGATCCCAAACCGTACCTGTCGAATAATTTTTAGTAAAAGCTTCCTCCACCATTAAAAATCCAAAATAGAATAAAATTAAAAAAAATAATAAGCTTATTAATGATGTAAATATTTTAAGTCTTAGAATATTTTTTTTCGATAAAAAATCATAAATCCATTCCATACTGACATGTGCTTTTTCACTTAAAACATAAGCACTTCCAATGAAAGTTGAAGCAACTAAAAGCATTGTGACTAACTCTGTTTGCCAAGTGATTGCTCTTTGAAAAAAATATCTTTCAAATACAAGCTCAACAATTACCAAAATTGATAAGATTAAGGCTAGAACAGCAAAGGCACCACAAGCCTTTGACGATAAATTACAAAATTTTAAATATTTCTCTTTCATAAAAAAAACCCCTATTTAATTTTCAAATAGGGGTTCTTTATATATCTTTTTATTTAACTGCTAAAGCCATTTCCATCAGCTTATCGCCACCTGGAACTTTTTCAGCAAATGCTTTGTGAGAAGATTGTTTTGCAATCTCAACCCAAGCCGCATGGTCGTTTGCATCCATATATACCAATTTAACTCCTGCTGCTTTATATGCGTCTTCAAATTTTTTATCTAAATTTTCAACTTGCGCAGTCATATATTTCTCAGCAACTTTACCTGCCTCCATTAAAGCATTTTGCTGTTTTGAATTTAATTTATCAAAACTCATCTTTGACATTAAAATTGGCTCATACATAAACCATAATCCAAATTTTCCTGGAGGTGTTGCACAAGATACTTGTTCATAAATTTTGTAACTTACAAAACTTCCTGAACTAGTATTTGCACCAGTTAATACTCCAGTTTGTAATCCAGTATAAATTTCAGATGAAGGCATACTTTGAATACCTGCTCCTGCTGCTTCTAACATTTGGTTAAATGCTTTACCAGCTGCTCTCATTACCTGTCCTTTAGCATCTGATGGATTTTTTATACATTTAGATTTTGATGCAAATCCCCCACCAAGCCAAGCATCAGATAATACAACTACACCAGCATCATTAATGATTCTCTTGATCTCAGTCATCATTGGACCTTTATTAAATCTTAAGGCATGATCATGATTTTTTACTGTTCCTGGCATTAGTGTTGCATCAAATTCAGGATGAAATTTCGATGCATATGCTAATGGAAACGCTGAAATATCTAACTGACCAGTGGTCATTGGTTTCCATTGTTCTTTTGGTTTATAAAGTGACTTTGCTGGATAAATTCTAATATCTAAATCTACACCTGCTTTTTTTACTTCATCAGCAATTATTTGAACCATTTCATGTCTTGGATCAAAAGAACCATCGGCTCTTGGAGTACCTGGCCATTGGTGACTAGCTTTTAATGTCACAGCATAAGCTGATCCAATTAATGAGAAAGACAAAAGTAATGTTGTGAAATAAAAACTTATTTTTTTAAACATGTTTTCCCCTCTTTAAATTAATTTAATAAACATATTAAATTGAACTTATTAGTAAGAGTCAATATAAGGAAATGTCATATATTTAATTATGGATGGACCATTAAAAAATTTATTAGTTGTTGATTTAACAAGGGTTTTAGTAGGACCTTATTGTACGATGATACTCTCCGATTTGGGTGCAAGAGTTATAAAAATTGAAGCACCAGAAACAGGTGACGACTCTCGAAAATTTGGGCCTTTTGTTAAAGATTATTCTGCATACTTCATGTCATTAAATAGAGGTAAAGAAAGTATAGCTTTGAATTTGAAGAATGATGAGGACAAAAAAATCTTTGATAAAGTTTTATCTAAAGCAGATATTTTAGTTGAAAATTTTAAACCTGGCACATTAGAAAAGTGGGGTTTTGGCTGGAAAGATGTAAATAAAAAATATCCTAAATTAATTTATGCATCGGCATCAGGGTTTGGCCAAACTGGCCCTTTAAAAGAGCTACCAGCATATGACATGGTCGTTCAAGGTATGGGGGGCTTGATGAGTGTAACTGGCCATCCAAACTCAGAACCAACAAGGGTTGGAACCTCTATTGGTGATATCACAGCAGGGCTTTTTACAGCAATTGGAATTAATGCAGCTTTATACGATAGACAAAAAACTGGTAAAGGTGCTTTTATAGATGTCTCAATGTTAGATTGCCAAATAGCAATTTTAGAAAATGCAATTGCAAGATATCTTTCCAAAAATGAAATTCCAGGACCAATGGGTTCAAGACATCCATCTATTGCTCCCTTTGAAGCTTTTAAAACGAAAGATAGTTATATAATTATTGCTGCAGGAAATGATAAACTTTTTACAAAACTTTGTGACGTATTAAAAATTCCCGAAACTGCTAATGATGAAAGATTTAATTCTAATTCACTAAGATGTGAAAACATGGATCACTTAAAAGAAATTTTTGAAAAACAATTGAGCTCCAAATCTACAGATGAATGGGTTAAAAAAATGGAAGAATTGAAAATTCCATGTGGACCAATATTTAACATAAAACAAGCTGTAGAAAATCCTCAAATTCAAGAAAGAAATATGATTGTAAAATCATACCATAAAATTATTGGAGAATTTAAATCAGCAGGAAACCCTATTAAAATGTCTACCTACAAAGATGAAAATACCAGGGGTAATATTCCTGATTTAGATGAGCACAGGGAAAAAATAATAAAGGAATTTAGTTAATTTATTCTTGGTTTTCTGTTTCGTCTGATACAGTCTCTTCTTGATCTTTCATTTCGTCCAATGAAACAGCAGACTCTTCTTCTTGCATGTCCTCAACAGGTTCAGAAGCAGGTTGTTCAGCTGTATTTTGTAACTCAGCTAAATCATCTTTAGAAACTTGAATTTTTTCTGGAATTTTTCTAGCTCTCTTAGATGGAAGAATTGGTACACCACTTTTTGAAATTTCACCTTTGTAAAGATTTTCAAAATCATCGCCAATATCATCTTCGTCCTCTGATGTATCATCAACTTGCTCAACATGTTTTCTTAACTTGTAAACTGCAGAATCTGTTAAATCAGGAACTTTGATTGTTTCTTCAGCGATTTCTCTTAATGCTATGACAGTATTTTTGTCATTATCTCTATCTAAAGTAGGCTCTAATCCTGAGTTAAGTTGTGTAGCTCTTTCCTTTGCAACTAAAACTAATTCATAAGGACTATCTACTTTATCTATACAATCTTCTACTGTAACTCTTGCCATGGACGGTTAGATACACCTCGATTGTGAAAAAATCAAGCAGTATTAGAGATAAACAGGATTTAATTTTTTTCTAATAGTGAAAAGTAAGGCTATAGAGCAAGCAATTGCAATTGCTGCAATAAATGCAATCTTTTCAATTGAAAATCCAGCATCTATAAAAATACCAAATAACGCCGTTCCAAAGGCAGTTGCAAATACCATTAAAGCAGTTGTTAATGCTTTTATAGATCCAATATATTTTACACCGTATATCTCTGCCCATGTTGATGATCCTAATAAATTAGCTAGACCGTTTGATATTCCTACCAATCCAAGGAATAAAAAAGCAGTTTGTGGAGCATCAAAATATATAATGACTAAAGTTCCTAAGAATAGTGGAATATTCATATAGATAAGTAATTTTCTACTTGTAAACTTATCAATTAAATAACCAGCAACAATTAAAGTAATTACAGAAAAAATTGAGTAAGACATAAAAGATTGCGCAATAGTATATTCACCCCACCCTTTTGAATTAGTTACAAATGATTGATATACAAATACTCCTGTTGCTATCCAGGGCATTGCCAACATGTTTAATGAGATAATGTAAAATCTATAATCTCCAAGAACTTCGATTCTTTTCCAGTTTTTTATATTATCCTCTTTTAATTTTTCATTTTGGTTGCTCTCTCTGGTATCTAATTTCACATCTTTAACTAAAAAGTAAGATGCTAAAGGTAAAAAAATTAAAACTATTATAGAAAATATAACCCATAAATCTTGCCAAATAATAATTGTTAAAAGATAAACAATTAATACTGGCATAATAAATTCTGCAGAAGATAGACCAAACCAAATAATACTTAACGCTTTACCCCTAGATTTTGTAAAATATCTTGAAATAGTAGTTGAAGCTGTGTGAGACATTAATCCTTGACCAGAGAATCTCATTAAAAAAATCGCAACAAATAAAAAAGCTACTGATGATGTTTTGGAAAAGAAAAAAGAGGAAAAAGATAAAAGTATCGTAACAAAGATTGCAAATTTTATCACATTTACATCATCAATTTTTTTTCCAATCCATATAAGAAGCAAACTGCTAAATAGAGTTGCAGATGCATAAATCGTGCCAAATTGTCCATGTGTTATAGAAAGTGTTTCTCTTACACTAGAATTAAATAGTCCTATAAAAAAACTCTGTCCAAAACACGAAAAAAATGTAAAAATAAAACCAAAAATAATTATTTTTAAACTTAAACTTTTAAACATATAAATAATTTATGACTTGTAATGTTGCTTTCATAGGTCTCGGGGTAATGGGTTATCCAATGGCTGGTTATATATCAAAAGCTGGGCACAATGTAACTGTTTTTAATAGAACAACTGCTAAAGCTGAAAAATGGATTGCTGAATATAAAGGTAAAATGGCTTCAACACCAAAAGAAGCTGCAGAAGGTGCTGATTTTATTTTTACTTGTGTAGGTAACGATGAGGATTTGAAACAAGTTACTTTAGGTGAAAATGGATTATTTAATAGTGCTAAAGAAGCTTCTATATATGTAGATAATTCAACTGTGTCTGCAGAAGTATCTAGAGAACTTTATAATAAAGCAAAAGAAAAAGGGTTTGCTTTTTTAGATGCACCAATTTCTGGAGGTCAATCTGGAGCTGAAGGTGGGATTTTAACGGTAATGGTTGGTGGTGATGAAGAAGCTTTTAAAAAAGCAGAACCAGTAATTGATTGCTATAGCAAAAAAGTAAAATTAATTGGTCCATCAGGAAGTGGCCAACTTACGAAAATGATGAATCAAATGTGTATTGCAGGAGTTGTTCAAGGTTTATCAGAGGCTATTAATTTTGGAATAAATGCTGGTTTAGATATTGATAAAGTAATGGAAACTATATCAAAAGGTGCAGCACAATCTTGGCAAATGGAAAATAGATATAAAACTATGGTTGAGGATAAATTTGATTACGGCTTTGCAGTAGATTGGATGAGAAAAGATTTGAAAATTGTAATTGAAGAAGCAAAGAGGAATGGTTCGCCAGTTCCGATTACTGAAATAGTTGATGAATATTATGCGGATGTTCAAAAAATGGGTGGTAACCGTTGGGATAGCTCTAGTCTAATCGCTAGACTTAAAAAAAAGAAATAATCCTATGTCAAATACTGTCCCATACTATGAGGACTTTTCTGAAATAAAGAAAAAAATTTGGTCAATGCTTGATGATGCAGTTACCAATAGATCATCACCTTTTCGAATTCCAGTTTTTGTTTGTGGAGATCAATCAGACTTTGATGGAAGGATTGTAGTTCTTAGAAAATCAGATCAATCAAATAATCTAATTCAATTTCATAGTGATATTAGATCTGATAAAATTCCAAAGTTAAAAAAAAACAGCAGTGCAGCACTTATATTTTATGATAAAGAGGAAAAGATTCAGCTTAGGGTTAAAGTTAAATGTGCTGTCAATCATAATAATGAAATAACTGAGCAATCATGGTCAAAAACTGCTCACGTAAGTCGAAAATGTTATTTAGTAAATAATGGACCTGGAACAGAAACGGATGAACCAAGCTCAGGTTTAAGTGAAGATATTGAAAAGTCTGGCTTTACAATGGAACAAAGTGAAGAAGGTTATAAAAACTTTACAGTAATACAATGTAAAATTGAAAGTATTGAATGGCTTTATCTTGCAGCAAAAGGTCATAGAAGAGCAAGATTTGATATTACAAATGATAATCAAAACTGGCTAATTCCGTAAAAAATGTTAACTGGATTTATTATTGCTATAGCACTTGTATTAGGTGGTTTAGCTGTAATGAGATTTGGTATTTTCCAAATCAGAAAATTTAAAAAGGGTGAAACTAGAGTTACTAAGAAAGTTAGTGAACAAATAGCTTTTTTAATATTTTTTGTAATTATTTTAGGATTAATTATTTACTCGATTAATGATTTTCTTTTCTAAAAGTTATTGAAATCTTTATATCTATTATAAGTGCACCAAGTTCTTTTCTTTTTAATTTTTTTTAGTTTTTTATGAGAATATCTATCCCTCCATTCATAATTAATATCAGGAGAAATACCTCTACCAACCTCGGCAGCCATTGCGCATTTCAAATATACAGGATTAAATGGCGTACTAGAAGTTGGGTCTAGAAAAACTGAGTCTTTAAAATCAGGACAAGTAGGATCTTTATGATTATATAATGAGCCTAACTTATATTTATCACCTCCATCTGGACCGCCAATTATAGTTCCAGTTTTATGTCCATTTTTATTTCCTTTTGTACACGCCCATGCAAATCCATTTACATGCATTAATTCATGTAAAGTAATTAGAATTCTTTTGTTTTTACTTGGGTTATATTTGCTTTTTAAAAAAATATATCCATGATGCACGCTCCCTTGTCCACCATCTCTATGCCCTACATCTACCCATGCAAAATACAATTTATTTGGACTATTAAATCCTAATTTTGTTAAATAAGCGTCAGGATAGTTCATTCCATAGTTTCCTTTATATTGTTTATCAAACCTAACAAAAGAAATATCCATTTTTCCATCTTCCCTCATGTCATATCTAAATTTTTGATTACCTTTTGTCATTTCAAGCATTTTTTCATTCGCCTCTAATAACTCTTTCTCCATTTTTCCACTAATGTCCCATTCATTATCCTCACTATCTTTATTTAGTAGGTATATAAAATGTACTTGTGGTTCATCTGATACATCAGGTTGATCTTTAAAATATCTTCCAGGTTTTTCGTCTGAGGCAAAAGAGAGGGATGAAAATAAAAATATTATAAAAAATATAATTTTTTTTTTCATTTCTTTAAAATACAGATTTAGAGTATTTTTTCCAGTTTTCTTGATATCTAATAGCATTTTGCTTTACCGCCTCAATTTCGTCTTCTGTTAATTGACGAATTATTTTTCCTGGCGAACCCATCACCAAAGAATTGTCTGGAATTTCTTTATTTTCTGTAATTAATGATTTAGCTCCAATGATACAATTTTTTCCAATTTTAGCTTTATTGAGAACTACAGCTCCAATGCCAATTAAAGAATTGTCATCAATTGTGCAGCCATGAAGCATTACTAAATGACCTATGGTTACATTCTTTCCAATAATTAATGGATAACCTGGATCAGTATGCAAAACACTTCCGTCTTGAACATTTGATCCCTCACCTATATGAATATTTTCAATGTCACCTCTTAATGTTGCATTAAACCAGACACTAGAGTTTTTCTCTAATGTTACATCACCAATTATAACAGCGTTGGGTGCTACCCAATTTTCGCCAAGGTTTTTTGGTTTTTTATCTTTTAAATCGTAAAACATAAATTATATAGTCTTTTAACATGGCATTAACTAAAACACCAATTTGTGACTTCGGTAAAAAAGCTGATAACTTTGAACTTAAGTCTATAGATAATAAAATAATTTCACTAAATGATGCAAAGGGTGAAAATGGAACACTAATAATGTTTATCTGTAATCACTGTCCGTATGTTTTGGCGGTTATAAATAATGTTGTCGAAGATTGTAAAGAGTTGGAAAATGATGGAATTAAATCTATAGCAATAATGTCAAATGACCCAAGTAGATATGAAGAAGATTCATTTGATAACATGATTAAATTTTCAAAAAAAAATGATTTTAATTTTCCATATTTAATAGACGAAACGCAAGAAGTGGCTAAAACTTATGGTGCCGTCTGTACTCCAGATTTTTTTGGTTATAATAAAGATCTTGAACTTCAATACAGAGGAAGAATTAGAGAATTAAAAAATTTAAAACCTATTCAGACTGGTGATAGCGAACTTAAAAATGCTATGAAAATGATTGCAAAAACTAACAATGGTCCAAATGAACAATTTCCTAGTATGGGCTGTAGTATTAAATGGTTTTAATAATTAATGTATTTAGTAATAACTAGAACTTTTCCTCCTGAATTAGGAGGTATGCAAAATCTCATGTGGGGTTTAACAAGGTCTCTTTCAAAACTTAATCTTATAAAAGTTTTTGCAGACTTTCATGAAAATCATGAGGAGTTTGATAAGTCAGTTTCATTTTCAATTGAAAGAGTAAGTGGAATGAAGCTTATAAGAAAATACAGAAAATCTTACATGATAAACGATTATCTTGAACAAAATATCAATGTAGAATGTATTATTGCTGATCATTGGAAAAGTTTGGAGCTTATAAAAACAAAAAAAAAGAAGATCTGCCTAATACATTCAAAAGAAATTAACCATCCCAAAGGCTCAAGTTTAAATAAAAAAGTATTGTCAGTTCTTAATAATGTTGATCATATTGTTGCTAATTCTAGCTACACAAAAAATTTAGCTATTGATTTAGGTGTAGAAGAAAAAAAAATAGTTATTATTAATCCTGGAATTGATTCAGTAAGTGAAGTTCCCAAAAAATATTTAGATGAGGCAGAGGATATTCTTAAAGGTAAAAAAAATAGACTAATAACAGTTTCAAGATTTGATAAAAGAAAAAATCATGAAAAAGTAATAATGGCTGTTAGAAACTTAAAAGAGATCTACCCTGATATTATTTACACTTGTATCGGCTATGGCGATGAAGAAGAGAAATTAAAAAAGCTAGTAATTGAATTGAAATTAGAGGATCAAGTCACTTTTTTAAAAGATGTACCCTCAGATTTAAAAAATGCTCTTGTAGCAAAGTCAGATATTTTTGTAATGCCCTCAATAATTTATAAAAAATCAGTTGAAGGTTTTGGTATTGCTTATGTAGAAGCTGCACAATATGGCGTTCCGTCAATTGGTGGGAAAGATGGAGGCGCTTCAGATGCAATAATCCACGAAAAAACTGGTTTGATATGTGATGGAAATAAACTTGAGGATATCTATTCAAGTATAGAGCACCTTTTTAAAGATAATAAGTATTTAGAATACGGAAAAGAAGCAAAAAATAATTCTGAAAACTTTCTTTGGGATAAGGCAATTGAAAAATATAAGAGAATCTTATAAAGTAATTATATGATCGCTAAATTTAATAACATTTTCTACTTAATTGTATTTCTTGCACATTTTATAGCGATAGCCGGATATTGTTTTCAAACAATTGTTGGAACCAAAAAATTTATGGATAAGTTTGGTATAGATCATAGTGCAGCTGTAATGGTTAGATTTGTTGGAGCGCTAATGCTTGGTTGGGTAATAATGGCTATTTATATAATGTTTGTTAGACCAAATGGAGTTGAAGGCACTTGGGCATTTTTTAATTTAATATTTATTATACATGCATGCGTATTAGGAACAAATTTCTACTCGCTTAAAATTGATAAAACTGGTCTTAATGAAAAAGTTACAAATGAAGGGATTATAGCGCCTACTGTGTTTCTAATAATGATGGCTATACTTTGTTACGGTTTGTCAGATAAAATTTATATTACTTAGCCCTTAGTCTTTTTAAACATAGTTTTATATATATGCCAAACTACAATTAATATTGTGGTTAACAAAATACATGCAGTAAGAGTTCTATCCCATAAAAATTCCCAAGACCCATTACTTAATAATAAAGACCTTCTTAAATTCTCTTCCATTAAACCACCCAGAACAAAGGCAAGTATTAGCGGTGGCATTGGAAAATCATAAAGCCGCATAAAAGTTGCAACAACTGCAATTCCAATCATTAAATAAATATCAAAGTTATTAAATGACATTACATAAATTCCAGTAATAGAAAAAAATAGGATTAATGGGATTAGATAATTTTTAGGGACTGCTAGAATTCTAGCTATATAAGGAATAAGAGGTAAATTTAGAATTAATAAAATTACCATCCCTATATACATAGACATAATGATAGACCAAAATATTTCTGGATTGGTCATGTATAGTCTTGGACCAGGCTGGACACCAAATCCTAATAAAGCCCCCAACATAACTGCAGTGGTTCCACTTCCAGGTATACCTAAAGTAAGCATAGGCACAAATGATCCTGAACAAGCTGCATTATTTGCTGTTTCTGGAGCTGATAAACCGTTAACACTTCCCTTGCCAAATTTTTCTTTTTCTTCATCGTTAACAATATTTCTTTCCATTCCGTAAGCTAAAAAAGAAGCTATAGTGGCCCCTGCTCCAGGCAAAACACCAATTAAAAAACCAATTACTGATGACCTGGGTATTGTCTTGTACATTTTGGTTCTTTCTTCTTTATTAATTTTAATTGAACCAAGTTCTGTTAATGACACTTGCTTAGCTGCGCTTGTAGGGTCATTTCTTTTCAAGATTATGGTTAAAGCCTCACTCATCGCAAAAGTTGCCATAACAACAAGAACAAAGCTAATTCCATCTGTTAAATTCATATTATTAAATGTAAATCTTGTAATATCAGATAAGCTATCTTGACCAACAGATGCCAACATTAAACCAAGTACTACCATCATCATAGCTTTTAAAAACTGACCCTTAGAAGAAAATGCTGCAATAGCAGTTAAACCTAAAATCATTAACGCAAAATAATCAGGAGATCTAAAAGATAAACTTACTTTCGATAAACTTGGGGCCATAAATAATAAATATATTGCTGACAACGTTCCTCCAGCAAATGAACTCCAAGCAGCTATAGCCAATGCTTTTCCTGCTTTACCTTGCTGAGCCATAGGATAACCATCAAATGAAGTTGCGACAGTACCTGGAACGCCAGGTGCGTTTAATAGTATTGATGATGTAGAGCCTCCAAATACGGCTCCATAATAAACTCCTGCCATTAAAATTAAACCTGTTGCTGGATCAAAACCATAGGTAATTGGTATCATTAGAGCTATTGCTGTCATTGGACCAAGTCCTGGTAACATTCCAATAATTGTTCCAAAAAAACAACCAAGCATTACCATTAAAATATTTTGTAATGTGAGCGCTGTAGTTAAACCAATTAGAATTCCTTCAATCATCCCATTACTCCAATTGATTGTAAGAATGGATCTCTTAAATAAATATCAAGAACTCCATGGAGCAAATACATAAAAGCTGCTACGAAAGGAAAAGACAATAAGAACATTAAGACCCATCTTCTCTCTCCTAAAAAATAATATGAAGAGAACAAAAATAGCGAAGTAGTTAAAAAATAACCAACTTTTAAAATTGTAGCACCATAAATTATTGCAATAACAATAAGTATTACTGTTTTTTTATATTCTAAAGTTTTATGTTGAACTTTAATTGTATTAGGATCTGGTAAAATTAGTTTTAATCCTGAAAAAAAAAGGCCTGCATAACCTAGATAAATTGGGAATGTTCTTGCATTAAAAGGTGCATTTTCATCGAATGCAAAAACTTGAATTTGATAAGCTGTATATAAATAAAACGCGGAAAATATAAAAAAGAGCAGTGATATAACTTTTGTAGTATTTATATTCACTGCTCTAATATTTAATAATCTTTAAGATTATATAACTCCTAATTTCTTCATAAGAGCTGTCATTTCTTCAGTTTGTTTTTCTAAGAAAGAGACAAACTTACCTTCTGGATTATAAATATTAACCCATGCATTTCTTGCTCTAACAGTTTCCCATTCGGAAGTCTTTTGTACATCGCCTAACATTTTAGCAATTTTTGATTTATCTGCACTACTCATTCCTGGAGGTCCAAAGAAACCTCTCCAGTTAACAAATTGCACATCATAACCTTGTTCTTTAAGAGTTGGTGCATCTGGAGCATCAGAAACTCTTGAAGGAGCTGTAATACCAATAATTCTTACTTGATCTCTTGCACCCATAAGTTCGCCTAAACCAGTTGAGATAATTTGTGTCTCTCCAGATAAAAGTCCAGCTAAAGCTTTTCCACCAGCGTCATAAGGAATATAAGCAACGTCATTTGGATTAGCACCAGCAGCTTGGAAAGCTAAAGCGCCAATTAAATGGTCCATGCTTCCTCTTACTGATCCACCAGCCATTTTAATAGAGCTTGCATCTTTTTTGTACGCATCAACTACATCTTTGAAATTTTTATAAGGTGAATTTTTAGCAACCGCTATTGCACCGTAATCACCAATGACTCCAGCTATCGGCACAACATCTTTATATGATAAAGTTCCACTTCCACTTACATAACCTTTGTGTCTTGTAATTGATCTTAAAACTAATGGTGTTGATTGAACTAAGACTGTATTAGCAGGCTTATTATTAATCATATAAGCTAATGCTTTTCCACCACCACCACCTGACATATTTTCAAATGATGCACTTTTTAACATTCCAGCTTTTGTTAAAGCCTCTCCAGTACCTCTAGCAGTTCCATCCCAACCACCACCAGCACCACCACCAATTACAAAATGCAATTTATCAATTGCTATTGAACTAGTTGTTGTTGCTGAAAGTATAAGAATTGCTGAAAATAAAACTGAAATTATTGATTTAATTAGTTTCATTATTTTCTCTCCTATTATAATTATAAATAGTTATTAAACATAAATTAAAATTCAGTGTCAATGAGGATTTATCACTTACATGTTAAACTTAATAACATTTAAACGATTATTAAATGAGCTTAACATTAGCTATAAGGCTTTAATCATAGGGGTAATAGGAGGTTATATTGGAACTCTAATTGGTCTTCCTTTACCTTGGTTGCTAGGTGCTCTAGGTTTAAATCTGTGTATTGCTTTTACTAATTTTAAAATTGAATTCTCAACAAAATTACTTAATCCAGTTTTTCTGATGGTAGGTATTATTTTAGGCGGAACGTTGAATGTATCTTTATTATATAAAATTCATTTATGGATATTCTCGTCTATGGCTATGGTTGTTTGTACTGTAGTCAGTACTATTTTAGCAGGATATTATTTTATTAAAGTTTGTAAATTTGATAAGTTTATTGCAACACTTGCTGCACTACCTGGAGCATTTGTCCCAATAGCTGCAGCACTTTTAGAGTATGGGAAAAAAGAAAATCATAAACAAGTTTTAATTCCTCAAGCTACAAGAGTTATATTTATTGTAAGTTTTGTACCTATATTATTTATTAGCAAGTTAGGATTTTCTGAAATTGCAGGATATAATTATGAAAATATTTACGATCTAAGATATTTTTTAGAAATTATTTTTTTAATAGTTATTTGTTATTTATTTTCTAAATTGCTCAAAAAATTTAATATCCCTTCACCTATACTTGTTGGTGCAATGGCCTTATCTGGCTTATTTTATACTTTTGAGATTGTTAACTCTAGATTCCCAGATACAGTAATAAATATAGCATTCATTTTTTTGGGTACTGCTCTTGGAAGCAGATTAAATGGATTAAAACTTAAAGAATTATTTTTTTATATTTTTCATGGAATAATTGTTTGTTCTATTTTAATTATTGTTGCAATGATTACAGCTTACTTTCTTCAGTATTTAGGATTTGATTTTATTCCAACTTTTTTAAGTTTTGCTCCAGGAGGAATTCATGAAATGGTTGTGATTAGCGTTGCCTATAATATTGATCCTATTTTTGTAAGTTATCATCATTTTTTAAGAATATTAATAATTGTAGCTTTTTTACCATTTTTGCTTAAAAAATTTGGGAACAACTCTATTAAAAATACAAAGTTTAAATAAAATCAAATATTAACTTTGTACTACTGACAAGAATTAAACCATAGATAATGTTATAAAACAAATTTTCATCTATAATTTTAAGCAATTGATAACCAATAAATATTCCAATTAAAGCCAATGGAAAAAGTGAGACAGATTGAAATAAGGTATCAAAATTCATCATTGATAAATAAATATACAAAGGTAGCTTTATTAAGTTAACACAACTAAAAAAGATAATTCTCGTTCCTACATATATTTCTTTTTTTAACCTTAATGGAAGTAAATAAAGACTTGTGGGTGTTCCACCAGCATGCACACAAAAACTAGAAAATCCTGCAATAGATGAACAAATTGCACCTTTTAAAAAGTTTTGCTTAGCAGGAACTGTCTTTTCTTTTTTAAACAAAAAATAGTGTCCAGCAAATAAAAATCCCATTATTCCAACTATTAATTTAAGCAAATCCTCTGAAAAATGATTGAATGTAAGAGAGCCAATTACAATCCCTATTGCTGCAAACGGTACAATTATCCTGAGTATACTAAAATTAAACTCTTTTCTAAATCTGTAAACAGCAATCATGTCTGAAAAAATTAAAATAGGTAGAATAATTGCTAAAGCTTGTTGCAATGGCATCACAACTGTCATCAATGGGACTGAAATTAATGATATCGAACCTCCTAATCCAGATTTTGCTATACCGTACAAAATTATTGCAGGAACAACACTTACAAAAAAAAGGAAATTTATTTCCATTAATTTAATGATTTTGTTAAATATTCAAAAACTTTTTCAGGTGATAATTTAATTAAATCTGTTACTTGAATTGCTTTAAAATTTTCTCTCTCTATACTCACTTTATATGCAGTAGTATGAGAGCCAAATAAGGCTAAGCCTTTAGTATCTAAATGTGCTGCTATATGTGCAGGTCCAGTGTCATTTGCTACAACGAAAGAACTGTCTTTTATTAATGTAGCA
>CACKUZ010000001.1 GCA_902603475.1 uncultured Pelagibacteraceae bacterium | reverse complement strand
TAACCATTTCTTCTGCATTAGTACAATGTTTTTTCATTCTTACTGACAAAGTTTCTATGCCTTGTAAAACATTCCATGCATTTTGCGGACTTAAACAAGGACCAAAGTCTCTCATGCCCTCAGCTCTAGCTTTCATTGTAAAAGCTGTGGGGCCAAATTCTTCAGCGAAAGATAATCCATGATATCCTTCATAAGGTTTTGTCATTGTTGGAAATTTATCATTTTGCATCCAGTCAAATTTTCCACCTTCAACTAATATTCCTGCCATTGAAGATCCATGTCCTGCCATCCACTTAGTTAGTGAATGAATTACTATATCAGCACCATGTTCAAAAGGTTTACATAAATAAGGAGTTTGATAAGTTGCATCAACCATCAATGGAATTCCAGCATCATGAGCTATTTTAGCAATTTCAGGCATGTTCATTATTTCGTTACCTGGATTTCCAACAAGTTCCCCAAAAATACCTTTGGTATTTTTTTGAATTGCTTTTTTAAATCCTTCAGTATCTCTCGGTTTAACAAACGTACATTTAATTCCAAATTTAGGTAAAGTTAATCTAAATAAGTTTACAGTGCCTCCATAAAGTTGAGATGATACAACTAAATGGTCACCTGCTTCACATAATGTCATTACTGTCAAGAATATTGCGCTCATTCCCGAAGATGTAGCTAATGCTGCTGTACCACCCTCAAGTGAAGCAACTCTTTCTTCTAATACGCCAACAGTTGGGTTTGAAATTCTACTATAAATATGTCCACCTCTTTCTAAATTAAATAGAGCAGCTGCGTGATCTACATCATCAAAAAGGTATGATGTGGTTTGATATATTGGTACTTGTCTTGAGCCAGCATTTTTGTGAGGTTGATATCCAGCATGTAAACTAAGGGTATCAAATTTATACGTATTTGGTTTTAATTCTTTTTTTTTATCACTCATTAGTCTCCTTTAATTTATAATTTAGTGAATTCGTTTTTATCAACGTTATTATTACTAATAAATGCTCATAATTCAATCAACCATTCAGTCCAAGTAAAAATATAATAATTTGACAATATATGTAATTATAAGTATTAATCCCGCAATCATGACAAAGTTTGTTAAAAAAGATGAGATAAATAGCGAGTGGTTTGAAATAGATGCAAAAGGTGCAGTTGTTGGAAGACTAGCAACAGTTGTATCGAAAATTATAAGAGGGAAGAATAAAACAACATATACTCCTCACATGGATCACGGAGATTTTGTTGTAATCAAAAATGTAGACCAAATTAAATTTACAGGAAATAAATTTCTAAATAAAAAATATTATAGACATACTGGATATCCTGGAGGTATTAAAGAAATAACACCTGAAAAGTTGAGTGAAAAAAAACCAGGTGAAGTATTAAAGTTAGCTGTTAAAAGAATGTTGCCCTCAGGTGCACTAGGGAAAAAACAATTAACAAAATTAAAAATTTTTTCAGGAGAGGATCACCCTCACACTGCTCAAAATCCAAAAATAATTGAAATCGGTAAACTTAATAAAAAAAATATTGTAAGAAATTAACATGGAAACTTCTCAAACATCTTCACCTAAAATAAATTTAGACTTTAAAGATAGTAAATACGCAACAGGAAGAAGAAAAAAATCAATTGCTAAGGTTTGGCTGAAAAAGGGTTCTGGCAAATTTTATGTGAATGGAAAATTGTTAAATGATTATTTTCCAAGGGCTAATCATGTAATGCAAATTTTGAGACCATTTGAAATCATTAACCAACCAACAGATTATGATGTTAGATCCAAAGTCGTAGGTGGAGGTCAAACAGGTCAAGCTGGTGCCTTGGTTCATGGGATATCAAGAGCATTATTAAAATTTGATGAATCTTTAAAATCAACTTTGCGTAAAGAAAAACTCACAACAAGAGATTCAAGATCTGTAGAGAGAAAAAAACCAGGTAGAGCGAAAGCAAGAAAAAGCTACCAGTTTTCTAAAAGATAATTTCTTTTTAAATTTCAACTGTTATATTAAATTATGGGCAAGAAAAATGTTCTAATATGTGGTGCAACTGGTTATATAGGATTACAACTAACTAAACTTCTTTGCACACATAAAAAAATAAATATTAAATATTTGTGTGGAAGTACTTCTGTTGGAAAAAAAATAGATTCTTACGAAAAAGAATTAAAAAAATATAAATTACCAAAAATATCAAAATTTAAAAAAGAATATCTATCAAATGTGGATATAATATTTACAGCATTGCCAAATGGTGAGGCACAATCTATTTCAAAACTTTTAAATAAAAAAAATTTACTAATAGATTTAGCAGCTGATTTTAGACTTAATAATAAAAAAGATTATGAAAAATGGTATAAAATTAAACACAAAGCATTAAATCAAATTAAAAAAAGTATTTACTCTATACCCGAAATTAGTGGTCAATTAATTAAAAAATTTCAAATTGTATCTTGTCCTGGATGCTATCCTACATCTGTATTAATTCCATTAATCCCTTTAATAAAAAAAAACCTAATTAATAATCAAACAATTATTATTGACTCAAAATCTGGTTATTCTGGAGCAGGTAGAGGAGTGCATAAAAAATATAAGGATAAAAATTTATATGAGTCTTTAAGTGCATATGGATTAGCAAATCATAGACATAATTCAGAAATTCAACAAGAGCTTGATCACAAAACTGGAAAAAAAAATAAATTTCATTTTACACCTCATCTTACACCAATGTTTAGAGGTATTTTAAGTACAATTTATATTGATTTAAAAAAGGGTATTAACATTAACAAAATTATTAAAGTTCTTAATGTCCAATATAAGAATCAAAAATTTATTAAAATTAGTAAAATAAATACATTCTTGAGCACAAACGATGTGATCAATACTAATAATTGCTTAATTTCTGTATGTAAAAGCAAATATAAAGATAAAATAATAATATTGTCTGTAATTGATAATTTGATTAAAGGTGGTGGAGGACAAGCTGTACAAAATATGAATAATTATTACGATTTTAATCAGAGTGAAGGTTTAAATGTCTAAATATACTTTTATAATTTTATTAATATTATCATTATCACATTGTTCACTCAATCATCCCGTTTCTATGTGGAATATTGAGGAGGAAAGCACTAACAGCGATATCTCAAAATTAAATTTCGAAAATGAAACATCTTTTGAAGAATTTAAAAAAAATGTTATTAAATATGGTAATATTAGCGACTTTCCAAAATTAGATTAATTTAATGAATAAAAATATAAATATTGCTGTTATTGGACTTGGTCAAATTGGTTCATATCTTTTAAATGAGTTAAATACAAAAAAAAAAGACATTGAAACTAAAACTGGAAAGAGGATTAAAGTTATAGCTATATCAGCTAAAAATAAAAATAAGAAAAGAAAATTTAAAATAAATAAAAAAGTTTTTTTTTCAAATCCTCTAGATATTTTGAAGATTAAAAACCTAGATATAGTAATCGAAGCTATAGGTTTATCAGATGGTATATCAAAAAAAATTGTTGAAACAGCTCTAAAAAATAAAATTCATGTAATTACTCCAAATAAAGCGTTAATTTCCAAACATGGTGATAAACTGGGAGAATTAGCAGAGAAAAATAAAGTTAATTTAGAATTTGAAGCATCTGTTGCAGGTGGCATTCCAATTGTAAGAACAATTAAAGAAGGTTTGGCAACAAACAAAATCACAAAAGTTTATGGCATTCTTAACGGTACTTGCAACTATATTATGTCAGAAATGGAGAGAACCAAAGATAGTTTCAAAAATGTTTTGAAGATGGCACAAAAACTAGGTTACGCTGAACCTGGTAATCCAAAATTAGATCTTAACGGTTATGATGCGTTAGCTAAAATAAAGATTTTGACATCACTAGCTTTCAATAAGAAAATTTCAAAATCTGAATGTTTAATGGAAGGTATTGAAAACATTGAGTATAGAGATATTAAAATTGCTGATCAGTTAGATTTTAGAATAAAATTATTAGGTATTACTGATATTATAAATAATAGTATTTTTGAGAGAGTTCATCCATGTTTAGTTAAAAAAGATTCTTACATAGGAAATGTAGATGGTGTAATGAATGCAGTGATATTAAATGGTACACCTATTGGAGAGTCTGTATTACAAGGAGCTGGGGCTGGACCAGGACCAACATCATCTGCATTGATGTCTGACCTATTATCTATACTGAGAGGAAATATAAAATATCCCTTTGGTATATCCAAAAATAAAAGATTAAAACCTAAAGTATTTAATAAAGATAATTCATCAAATTCTTTGTATGTAAGATTAGAAGTTAAAGATAAACCAGGGGTTCTATCTTCAATAACAAAGATTCTTGCAAAATATAAAATTTCAATTCAGAGATTAATACAAATACCTGATCATAAAAGTAAGACAGCTTCGATTGTTCTTATAACACATAATGCAAATGAGTTAGACGCACAAAGATGCGTTAAGTCATTTAAATCAAATAAAAATATTATTAAAAATCCTGTTCTTATTCGATTATTTTAATGGAACTTTATATAAAATTATTTGAAGTTCTTTTTCCAGTTTTTTTTATAGTTGGTATTGGATATTTTTTAGGAAAAAAAAATCCAAATTTTGATACATCATTTATAACCACTTATTCTGCTAATTTTGGAACACCCTCTATAGTAATATTCTCTATATCAGCGAGTGGTGTAACTTTTTCAATGTTCTCTGAGTATTTTTTATATGCATTAATTCTTTTATTCTCCTTTTTAATTGTTGGTCTAGCTTTTTTAATTTTAATGAAAAAAGATTACTTAAGAGAATTGCCCACATTTTTTTTACCTAATACAGGCAATATGGGTATTCCAATATGCTTATTTGCATATGGTAAATTAGGAATGGGCATTGCTGCAGCTATATCATCATTGGTTGTACTTCTTCATTTTACTTTAAATATTTTTTTAGCAAAAAGACAATTTGATTTAAATGTAATAGTAAAAAGTCCCTCATTTTATGCAATAATTGGTACTATATTATTTTTATACCAAGAAATTCCATTGCCACAATTTGTTTTGAATACTGTGATGCTGCTTGCTTATGGCATGATAGTGATGATTTTAATGTCTCTAGGTGTCTCTCTAACTCAAATGAAAGTATTCTCTTTTAAAGATGCTTTAATTACATCTACTGGAAGAGTTATAATTGGACCATTAATTGGTTTTTCTCTAATTTCATTTTTTAATCTATCAGGTTTTGCTGCAGGCGTTCTATTAATACAGTCATCAATGCCAAGTGCTATACTTTGTTATTTGATTGCTTCTATGTATTCACCTAAAGAAATAGTAGACAATATTTCAAGTACAATTGTTGTTTCTACTATCATGTCTTTGGTAACAGTTCCAATAACTGTATACTTTGCATTAAAATATTTTAGTTAATGAAAATAATTATATTTAGATATGACAGGATAGGCGACTTTCTTTTGTCTTCTATATTAATTAATAATATAAAGAAAAATAATAAGTCTAACCATATCACTGTAATATGTTCTAACAAAAATTATAATTACATTAAAAACTCAGACATTGTTGATGAAGCAATTATAATACCGTCTAATTTTTTTAAACGTTTAAAATTTTACCTAAATATAATTAGGTCAAGATATGATAAAACTATCGTCTTAGATGGTAAAAATAAATCAATTATCAGTTCCATACTGTTAAAAAGTAATGATAAAATTTTATTAACAAATAAGAAAAACTATAAAAAATATTTAAATATTTTTTTTAATAAAATTTTTTATTCTCCTAGAAATACAAATAAAATAAACGAATTGAAATTAATTTCATCATATCTTAAAATTAAATTAAATATAACATTGGCAAAGTATAGAAATATAAACATTAATCCTGATCAGAAAATTTTAAGTATTGTTAACGAAGTTAATAATTTTAATTTATTTCATTTTGACGAGAAATGGATTCACGATCATTACATTAAAACATATCAAAATATTCAACCAAATATAGGTAATTTACAATCTTTTTTAGAAAAATTTTTAATCAAAAGTAAATGTCACTTGATATTATCTACTGGCTTAAAAGAGAACCATTTAATATTAGATTTAAAGTCAAAATACCACAAAGTAAGTACAAATATTTATCAATATAAAAATCAAAATTTTTCAATATTTTTAGTTGATAAAATTAATATTTTTAATTTAGAATATTTAATTTCAAAATCAAAAATTGTTGTAACATGTCATGGGGCATCATCACATTTAACTAACATGTATGATAAAGTTCTAATTGATATTATAGACAATAGTGAAGATCAACTTTTTCGTAATTGGACCTATCATTTTACTAACCATACTTTACTTTACCGATCAAATTTTCAAAATGTTGCTAAAGATATTTTAAATTTAATTTAAATTTAAATCTTCTAAAACAAATACAAAATCTGAATTTACCCAATTAATTAATTTATAACCATTATTAGTAAGTAATTTGTATATATTAGAATTTATTACAAAATCTAATGACTGATTGTAAATTTCTAGTTTTTTTTGACTTAAATCATGAATTTCAATCACAATTACATCAATTCTAAATTTTGAAAAATTAAAATTTTTCAATGCTTCATATTCATGGTTTTCAATATCTATAGATAATAAATTTATTTTTTGATTTTTAAATGGAGATTTTTCAATAATATTTTCTAGGGTGTTTGTTTTTTCTTTTAATATTTTTATACTATCCTTTTTAGTTTTTCTTTGTTCTAGCAGTTCGCTACTAAGAGTATTTATTGCAGACCTTGAATGATAATAATAAATTTCTTTCTCTTCACCTATATTTGTTGAAATTAGTGATTGAACATTATAATCCTTATCTCGAATTTTATTAAATTCATCTATAGACTCTTTATCTAAATCAATATTTATTCCTCTCCAGCCTCTTTTATAAAGTAAATATGTATTATTAAACTTTATAGGGTGATTACATCCCAGGTCTATAAAGCAACCTTTTTTAACTTTTGAAAACAGTCTATCAATAATTAAATCAACATTGCTTATTGAGTAAGATTTTTTAGTATATTTTTCGTAATAAAGTTTTTTAATTAGATTGATCAAATTTTTATCTTGTTTAAAGCGTTATTTTTAAAGATATTTGCTTCTCTTATGTACCTTCTTACCATTTGTGTTGTCTTATGACCAGTCATTGCCATAATACTTCTTTCATCCGCGCCAGCTTCTGCTGCAACTGTAGCAAAACCAGATCTAAGACTATGACCAGCAAAGTTTCTATTTTCTATACCTGCTAAATTTAAGTATTTTTTCATTAATAAAACTACTGATTGATCTGTTAATCTTTTGTCAGTTAATGATGAACCTTTAGAAAATCTTCTAAAAATTGGTCCATATTTAATTTTAGAAACTTCTAACCATTTTTTAAGATTTACAATTGGGCAATAAGTTTCATTATTAAAGTAGGGTAGTCCTTTAATCATCCCTTCACCGAATTGATCAGTTTTTGATTTTTTTATAGTGATTTTGAGCCCCTCAGTTACAAATTCTAAATCTTCATGATCTATTGAAATTAGTTCTGTTCGTCTAAATCCACCTCCAAAGCCGATTAAGATTATTGATTTATCTCTACACTTTTTAATATACTCAATATTTTGTTCATTTATTACATTAATTATTGATTTTAAATGACTGATTAATAATGGTTTTTTACCTTTTTGAATACTTCCTTTTACTCTTCTTATTCCCATTAAGTTTTCGACAATGATTGGATGTTTTGTATCGAGATAATGACCTTTAAGTTTATGAACCATGCTAATTGATACTAACCTTCTTCTTAATGTGCTTATTTTTGAATTTTTAGAAAGGTGAGTAATATATAAAGAAACTATTTTAGGTTCTGAAGGTAAAGAGTTAAAACCATGCTTAATGCAAAAAGCTCCAAAATCTCTAAAGTCTGATTTATAAGCTCTTAACGTGTTATTTGCTTTAGAACTTTTGAGGTTATTTACAGTTGCCTCATGAAGCAATTTTAGGTCTGTTGTTAGTTCATTCATTTAATCACTATTGATAACAATTAATTATCACTAGTAATAATATAACTCATTTAACAAGTCAAGCATTTAATGTAGAAGAATATTTATGCCTAAATATGTAATAATTGGATTAATTGTTGTGATTGGAACATTCCTTATCATGAATTATTGGCCAAAATTAAAAGAACAAACAAAAAATCGAATATTAATGGTTATTTTTGGCATATTTTTTATAAGCATATTTGTTTTACTATTTTTATTAATGTTTTGAGGTTATTTGTTAGATATAATTAGTATTTTAGTTGCTGGAATATTTTCGTGCATAATTCTTGATATTCTGGGTTATTTACTCAAATTGATTGGTATACCTGAACCATCCTGGGGAATTGTTGGAAGATGGACCTATTATATGCTAAAAAATGCTACTTTTTATAACCCAAATATTGCACAAATGCCCAATTTTAAGTATGAGGTCTTACTTGGTTGGATTTTTCACTATTATGTATCGCTTTGTTGGGCTGTAATCTATTATTTTTGTTTTTTAATGGTAGGCCTAAAAATGACATATTTTTCAGGCTTTATTTTTGGAGCTCTAACAACACTAGCTCCATTACTGATATTTCTACCATTTACTGGACAGGGAGTGTTTGCAAATAAGACTGGAATACCCATTAAAACATCAATTATGTTTCTAATCAGACACTCAATTTATGGAATTGCTATGTATGAAGGTTTTAGATGGTTTAATTAAACCTTTAGATTAAGTTATCCCCATTATTCAACCCTGTGAAAAACTAACTATATTCAACGATAAAGTGATACATACAACCTACTCTATCTGATATTGTCTAAAATGAATTAAGAGGCAACTCTTAACTGACCAGCTGGGGAAAAACCGAGAGGTTCAAGCCCAGAGGGCAGAAAGCTCTGCAGAGTAGCGCTAAAATTGCAGGGTGGACGGCATGGCGGTAGCGCATACAACGACGTGCCAAAAACTACTGTTCTTTGTACCTGAAAAGGTGCAAGGAAACAGGGTTTTTTTCTATTTATGTTCTTGAAAGGCACAAAATTTCAAATAAAGGTTTGGAAACATTTAAGAAAAATACCAAAAGGTCAGGTAAGGACCTATTCTCAGGTAGCAAATGCAATCAAAAAGCCAAAAGCAGTGAGGGCTGTGGCAAATGCCATAGGAAAAAATCCATATGCACCAAAAATACCCTGTCATCGAGTGATACGGTCTGATGGCTCTTTAGGCGGTTATTCAGGTAAAGGTGGCATAAAAACCAAGAGAAAATTGCTAAAATTAGAAGGTATTTTGCTCTAAAAATGTTAAATACCAACGTTTTTTTATAAATATACAATATTTAGTATTGATTTTATAATATCACCTACAAGTTGCACCGTAAAATTACAAATGCTTAAAATAGACCCAACTTTGGGCTTTTAAACGGTATATTCGAATATTGCAGAGCTATTTCAAAATCTGCTTTTTTTCCTAAAAATTTAATTATGATTATTTAAAAAAAACTTTAATAAAATGTCTTTGAAACATGTAATTATCAAAATATTGGCATATTTGCCTGTGTTTTAAGTTATTTATCACTAAGTTTTAGTAATTCTAATTTTATTTATAAACTGGTATTTATTTCCTACTCTACTCTCGTCAGATCTTTTCTAATTTGGAAAAAATTATAAATTAATTCATTAAAAATAAGACTTTTTTTAAGGTATTAATTACTAAGATAAAAAAATGAAAAAAATTCTATAATTATATTTATTTTGAAAAAGCGTTAAATTTCAATTATATATAGTATAAATCTAAAGTGCTACATTAATATATTAGTAAATATTACTTACCTAAATAGAGTCTTGATAAATAATACTCTCTTCTAGAAATATAAATACCACAGAGGACTATTATAGAAAGACCTAAATATGTCCAATTATCGGGCAATTCTTTAAATATATAATAACTGAGCAAAATATTAGTAATAATTTCAGTATAGCCAAGGGGAGCTAATTTAGAAGCATCAGCGTATTTAAGAGACAAAATGATAAAAAGGTGGGCAATACCTGCTATAAAGCCAATTAAAGCCATCATAATCCACTGACTATTTGATGGCTGTATCCAAACACCGGGCATAAATAAAGACATGACAATAGTCCCTACTGTGCCAGCAAATAATAAAGTTAATAGAGAATTATCAGAGGTACTTAATTTTCTTGTAATAATTAAATAAAAACCATAGCAAATACCATTACCCAAGGCTGCTAATGTAGCTAAATTAATCTCTATAAAGCCAGGTCTAATAACAATTAATGTACCAATAAAACCCATGGATACGGCTGTCCACCTTCTTAAACCTACTTTCTCATTTAAAAAAAAAGGTGACATTGCGGTTACACAAATTGGGGCAATAAATGCTAATGTTAAAGCTTTAGGTAATGATATCTCAGATATTGCAAAAAAGAATAAATATGTGGAAAATACAAAGATTAAACCTCGTATCAATTGAAGCATAGGTTTTTTACTCCAAACGAGAGATTTTCTATCAAAAAAGAGCATTATGGAAAGGGCAAAAACAACTGTAAAAAAATATCTAGCCCAAGTAATTTGCAAAACATCCATTGAAGAACTTAAATATTTTGCAATAGCATCCATAAATGGAACAATCATCCAGGCAGATGCATTTAGAATAACTGCTTTCATAATTATTTACTAAATATGACTACATCATTTTCTAAAATCAATTTCAAAGAAAATTTATTACTTATTTTACTAGCTTCCTCCATTGAAAATATGTTCTCGACATTACCATCTATTTCTCTCATTTTATGATGAAAAAAATTTTTAAAGTTAAATGATATTTTAGGTTTTAACTTTTTTACCCAGTTCATACCATTTTTATTTGATATGATTATACCGTTGTTATTTAACACTTTAACAAAATTTTCAAACATATATTCAAATGATTTTTGACAACATGAGTATGATTTTAAATTATTATCAATAATGATATCAAATTTAAATTTACTAAATATTTCTCTAAAGTTCATTGACATCTTATCACAATAATAAACTATATAATTTTCATCATTATATGACTTTGATTTTTTAATTTCACCTTTTGATAGTGTTATTCCAGTAATAATGTGGTTTACATTCAATTTTTCATATGCATAAGAATTTCCAACACCAATATGAAGTATTTTTAGTTTTTTTTTATAGTTTTGTTTTTCAATATATTTTATTATAGATTTTTCATCACTTGTAACAATTCTATTTTCCCAATAAAGAAAATTCTTGTTGTAAAAATCGTAATGCTTACAATTACATATGTAGCTGCTTTTCATTATATTTTATATCTTCGTAAAAAGTTTTAATTTTCATAAAAAGTTTAAATCTATTTAAATTATTGGACATATGTACTCTTGGAATGAAATAGTTTTTGTGTTTATTAGTGTCAAATCTTGATCTCATTGTAGATACTGCAAAATGATAAGATTTATTTACTAAATTTGCAGATAATTTGGTGACACTACCAAATGGATAACTAAAACAATCGATTTTATTTCCTATAATATTTTCTAAAACAGTTTTTGAAATTTTAATTTCCCTTATAATTTCATCTGTATTTAATTCAATTAAAGATCTATGACTTTTGCCATGAGATCCTATAAACATGCCGTTATCTAAGCATACTTTAATATCATTTTTAGAAAGAAGCTCTTTGTAAACATAATTACTATTATTTTTATCCCAAATGTTTGACTTGCCTATTAGATCAGAAACTACAAAACATATTGATGTAAAATTATACTTTTTTAAGATAGGAAGTGCGTTTATTAAGTTATCTTTATAACCATCGTCAAAGGTAATTATTAAGGGTTTTTTAATTTTTTCATCAATACTATTAAATTGTATTGTTTTAAATCCAGAAGTATAGAGATATTGTATTTGTCTCTCAAAATTATTAACACTCACAGAAAGATTTGACCTATCATCTGAAATCGAATGATACATTAATACCGGTATAATCAATTTATAACTCCCAAATATATTTTTTATTAGTGTTATGTTTGAAAATTTTATTAATCATATACTCAGCAACAATATTAGAATTCATGTGTTTATGATACTTGCTGTAACCAGCTCTGGATACCTTTATTCTCAAACTATCATTTTCAGAATATTTTTTGATTTTTTTTGATAAATCACTCAAATTAGAGTAAAAAACAACTTCTTTGTCGCTAAATATTCTGTTCAATTCTGTTTCTCGCTCAACAAATGTTAAAATACCATTTCCAATTAATTGGGCAATTCTATCACTGCTGTAAAATTTAATTGGTTTACCTTGACTTAAATTTAGTGCCATCTTTGACATCTGTAATTTATTTTTAAATTCATCAGACCATATTGGCTGTATATTGTCGATACCGTAAATATCAAATTTAATATTTTGATTCTCACGTATTAACTTCTTAATAAAATATTCACGAACATCTATTTTTCCTTTTTTTAAAACACCTCTGTGAACACCATGTGACATTGCAAAAAAAACGTCATAAATAAAATTTTTATTTTTAAAAATTTTTAGATTATCTAAAGCTTTATCAACAGGATTGGGTATATAAAAACAAACTTTATTATCCAATTTGATTGCTTTTGGATCCGTCGTACAAAAATTACTATCCATAAGTTTAAATTTATCCATAAATCTTTTTTTATTATGAAGCCATTCCTTGTTATCCATTTTGTCTAAAAACCATTGGGCAAATTTTATATTAGGATAAAACTTTTTTATTTTTAAAATAGTATCACTGGAAATCATATCAGCATGACCAAATAAAATTAAATCAGGTTTAAAATTGGCAGTCATTTCAAGAAGTTTATTATTTAATGAATTTGATCCAGTTATATCTTTAATAGATTTTTCGTAACTGACAGTATCTCTATCACTTAATGTAACCACAGAATTAATACTTCTTACTAATCCGTTGTTTATTCTTCTACCTGTATTATAAAATAACCTAGCATTATGTCTTAAATTAAAATTTGTAACATGAATTATTTTTTTATTCTTATTTTTAGTTAAATGATTTTTAAAAAATAATTCACGATAATTATCAATTTTCTTTGATATAAATTTATCTGTTAAATAAAAATTTTTTAAACATTTATTCTGCATAGATCTAAGCATTTTTTTTGTTATCAATCAGTTTTTTTATAGATTTATAAATATTTAAATAATTTAATTTTTTGATTATTATAGGATCTGTTACAGTTTCTTTTAAACCGCCTTTATCACTAATAATCACAGCACATCCCCTGCTCGAGGCTTCTAAACTTGTTCTACCAAAAGGCTCCTCCCATCTTGAGCAAGCTATTGATATTGAGGATTTTTCTAAATGTTTAAGAACAAAATCATGTTGCTTGAATCCAAAATTTAAAAACTTTGGATGTTTAAATATGAGTTTTTCTCTAGGCTCATCACCAAAAACATGAGCTTCCCATTCTTTATATTTGTTTAATATTTTAATTACAGCTTTACCAAAAAGATCATATCCCTTAGATGAGTTAAGCTTTCCTACAAATGTTATAATTTTTTTCTTTTTATTCAAATTAATCTTTTTCAAATTTGTTGATTGATGTATTACAATTGATTTTGTTGAATTTTGGTAAAATTTCCCAAGATTTTTATTAAACTGGTTCTTTGTCCAGTTGCTATTAAATATGATTTTATCGCAAATATTTAATAAAGAAATTCTTTCATCTACACTTTCAGATCCTGATAAAGAAAGAGGATCATTATGAAAATAAAGTACAAATTTTCTATTTTTTAAATGTTTAAGTGATTGTAAATATTTAGGTCTATTATGTATTTCAATTATATTTGAATTTCTCCTATCTTCAATTTGCAAAAAATTACTTAAGTAAATTTTTGTAGAACTTTTAAAATATTTTTTTCTAAGTGGTATATTTATATAATTTTTTGATAATTTATTTTTTAAATTAGTATTACCAAATATTCTTATATTTTTTTTGTATTTACTATATTTTGTTACGCCATGAATAAATATAGACACAGCTCCTGAATATGTAGGTGAATAATTCTCCTTGTATGGCAATAATACTGAAATTTTCATTTATTTATAAATTCTTTTTTTATTTTATTTCTAAGTAAGTAATTTTTTTTTAATTTATATTCTTCTTTCATAGCGGTACTTTTTTCATAGTATTTTTTTACGTAAATTAATTTCCATTTATTTCCTCTGGTAAACTTTGCACCTTTTGAAGAGTTATGAAGCAAAATTCGTTTTTTTATATTATTAGTATAACCAACATAAGATCTATATTTGTTTAATTTTTTTGATATTATTAGATAAACATAATATATCATTATGATTTTTATATATTTAATAATAAAATATATAAATATAAATTTTTATGTTCCCAAGAAATTATAAAAAACTTAGTAAAATTAAAAGATTTATTCTCAAAATATTAAACGTTTATGCTCTAGACAAGGAGAGTCTTAATCTTGTAAATCCTAATTATAAAAATGTTAATTCAAATTATTTCTCTTTAAATGATAAATCAATAATACTATCAAAAGGTTATTTAAATCTTGATAGAAAAATAGAGAACTTAGATATTTATTATAGATATGCTCCAAATAATCAACTTTGGAACTCATCAGATAGATGGAAAAGGATTATTCCCAATATTAACAAAAAACAACTTATTTTAACTTCGCTTATTAGTTTGAATGAGAGTATTTTAAATTTTTTGAGAAAAAATAAATTAAATATTACTTTAAATTTGATTTCAGATGTTTCAGATGATCAGTTTGACAACGAAATATTAAGAAAATTAGAGGATAAAAAGATTAATATAAAATTTATTAAATCTAAAATTAAAGGAAATAGAGGTACTTATCTAGAGTGCTGTGATTGTGCTGAAAATGCAAGGGATCTTATTTTTTTCATAGAAGATGATTATTTATTTGAAGATAATTGTATTGAAGAAATGATTTTTACATACTCTAGATTGTCAACTCTTTTTAAAAAAGACATTTTTCTATGTCCAAGTGACTATCCTTTTTATTATGACTCGAGTTATAACACCTCAATATATTTAGGAATGAACTATAAATGGAGAGACGTAAAAGAAACATTGTTAACATTTATGTTCTCGAAGAATGTATTAAATGATTTTCGAAAAAATATTCGTATGGTAGGTGAAAGGATAAATGATCCTTTTGAAAAACCTTTACATGACATTTATTCTAAAGAAACATGTTTGGCTCCTATAGGATCATTATCTTATCATATAAATAGACATGTTCCAGCTACTACAGAAAATTGGACGAACTTATGGCAAAAAAACTTTCAAAAATTGTAGAATAATTTTTATCCAGCTATGACCGCTAATAAAAGTAATGCTACAATGTTTGTAATTTTAATCATAGGGTTAACCGCTGGTCCAGCTGTATCCTTGTATGGATCACCAACAGTATCACCTGTTACTGCTGCTTTGTGAGCCTCTGAACCTTTACCACCAAATTTACCATCTTCAATATATTTTTTTGCATTATCCCATGCACCACCTCCTGCTGTCATAGAAACAGCAACAAAAAGACCAGTAATAATAACTCCCAATAACATCGCTCCAAGTGATGATAAAGCTGCTACTTGTCCACCAATAAAATAGATTATTATGTATAGAACTATCGGTGATAATATTGGTAATAATGATGGAATAACCATTTCTTTAATTGCAGCTTTTGTTAAAAGATCAACAAGCTTTCCATAATCAGGTTTGGCTTTTCTTTTCATTATTCCAGGTATTTTTTTAAATTGTCTTCTTACCTCAACGACAACAGCTCCACCTGCCCTACCTACTGCTTGCATACCCATCGATCCGAATAGATAAGGGAGCATACCGCCAATAAGAAGACCAACTACTACATAAGGGTTGGATAAATCAAAAGTAACAGCTATCCCTTCCAAATTTGAACCAGCAACTTTTGAAAAATGTTTAATATCTTCAGTATATGCTGCAAAAAGAACTAACGCTCCAAGACCAGCAGAACCAATAGCGTAGCCTTTTGTTACTGCTTTTGTGGTATTTCCAACTGCATCTAAAGCATCAGTAGTTTTACGTACGTTTTTAGGAAGATTTGACATTTCTGCAATACCTCCAGCGTTATCAGTAACAGGACCATAAGCATCTAAAGCTACAACCATACCAGCTAGAGCAAGCATAGTAGTTACAGCAATAGCAATACCATAAAGGCCTGCGATATGGTTGGTCCATAAAATACCACCAACAATTATTAATGCCGGAACAGCAGTTGCTTCCATAGAAACTGCCAAACCTTGGATAACGTTTGTACCATGTCCTGTTGTTGATGATTGAGCAACACTTTTAACAGGTCTGTAATCAGTTCCCGTATAATATTCTGTAATCCAAATTATTAATCCTGTTATAACTAAACCAATGATACCACAAAAATAAAGACTTAAACCATTGAATGACTTTCCATTAGCTACATATTCCGTAGTAAAGCCTATAACATGCTTGGTTATTGGAAATAGAATTACCAATGAGCTAATAGCTGTTATCACAAAACCTTTATACATAGCTTTCATAATATTTTTATCACTACCAAGAGTAACAAAAAAAGTTCCAAGAATTGACGTTAAAATACAAGCACCGCCAATTGCTAAAGGATAGATCATCATATTAAAATCATTTACAAAGAATATAGATGAAAGAACCATTGTAGCAACAATAGTGACAGCGTAAGTTTCAAAAAGATCTGCTGCCATACCTGCACAATCACCAACATTATCACCAACATTGTCAGCTATAACAGCTGGATTTCTTGGATCATCTTCGGGTATACCAGCTTCAACCTTACCTACTAAATCAGCACCAACGTCTGCTCCCTTTGTAAAAATTCCTCCACCCAGTCTTGCAAAAATTGAGATTAATGAAGCACCAAAGCCTAATGCAACTAAAGCATTAACTATTTCTCTCTCATCAACTCCATTTTTTACTAAAAAATAATAATATACAGCTATTGCAAGTAAAGCTAATCCAGCTACTAACATACCGGTAACTGCACCTGATTTAAATGCAATTGATAAACCACTAGCTAAACTTTTTCTTGATGCTTCAGCAGTTCTAACGTTTGCTTGAACAGATACAATCATACCTACGTAACCTGCAATACCTGATAATGTAGCTCCGATTAAATAACCTAATCCAACTAAAGGACTAAACAAAATTGTAATTACAATTAGAACTACAACACCAACAATTGCAATAGTTTTGTACTGTCTGTTTAAATATGCTCTAGCACCTTCCTGAATTGCAGATGCGATTTCAAGCATTTTAGCATTACCTGAGCTTGAATTTAAAATATTTCGTCCTGTTATAAAACCGTAAACGATGGATAATATTCCAGCCGCTATAATATAATACATTATTGTTTCAGTTGATGTGTTCATTGATTCCTTTGTTAATTAAAGTTATGAAAAACATGTAATACAAAATATGATATAAAACGCAATATTTAACTTTGTTAGAAATTGTGTGAATATCCTTCATTAAATGCATGTTTTATTCGCTTATCACCGTCAATAATTTCATTATTTTTTGCATCTTTGGTTAAATTGCCAATTAGTGTTACTTTTTGATTCATTTTTTTGAAAAATTTTTGAATATAATTTCTCTTTGACTTTGGAGATGTAAATAAAATTTGATAGTCATCGCCCTTTGAAATGAAATTGATCTTCTTTTTTTTTGATTTAGAGAGATATTTTCTCAAATTTATTGAAATTGGAATTTTATTTAATTCAACTTTGTAAAATAATTTACTTTTATTGATTAGTTTGTTTAAATCTCCAAATAAACCATCTGAAATATCGATTGAGGAATTTGCAAAGTTTAAAAGTTTCGAGCTGATCTTAGTAGGTAAGTCGGGTAAATAGTATTTTTTAACAAAATAGTTATACTTTATTTTATTTAATAAAATATTTCTTTTTAAAATTTGTAATCCTAAATAGCTATCACCAATGTTTCCAGTTACATATATGTCATCACCATCATTACATTTATTTCTTTGAACTATTTTTTTTGAATAACCTAATGATATTATTGTAAAAATTGTTTTATTTGACTTTGTAGTATCTCCACCAGATAGTTTAAGATCATATTTCTTTTGTTCCTCTTTAAGACTTTTAGAAATAATATTGAGATTTTTTTTTGAAAAAGAATTATTGTTTCCACTAGCACCTATAAAAATGAATTTTGGTTTTACACCCTTGCAATATAAATCTGATATTGAAGATCTTATTATTTTTTTTATTACTAAATCAGGATTCTTAAAATTTAAGAAATGAACGCCTTCCACATAAGTATCAGTGGAAAGAACTACGTTATGTTTTTTATCAAAAAAAACGTCATCATTTAGTTCTAATGCTGATGGGTTATTATAAGTTAATTTTTTAAAGTACTTTTCAATTAGAGCAAATTCATTCATTGCTAATTCTAATTTTTTTTGAAATTTTATCTAATAAAGCATTTAAATATTTAGTTTGTGAGTCATCAATGAAAAAATTTGATGCTTTCAAATATTCGTTAATAATAATTTTGATTGAAGTGTTTGGTTTATATAAAAATTCAAAAATTGCACTTTTAATTATAATTTGAAAAACTTTATCCATATTTTTTATTTTTAAATCTTGTTCCAAATGATTATTTATTTCTGTATTTATTAACTCTTCTCTCTCGATAGTTCCATTAACGATATCTTTGATAAACTTTTTAAATCTATGTTTAGGAAAAGTTATATTTTCTTCGTTATTAAAAAGTTTCCCATAAAGTTTTTGTATAATTATTACCCTAGGATTTCTTTGTGGTGAAAATGGAACTGTCATAATTTATTGAGAAAGAACAGACAAAACTGCCTCCGCAGCCTCTGAACCTTTCTTGCCACGTGCAAATGCTTGTTTTTTGTTTAAGCAGGTAATTACACCGTTTCCCACAGGTTTCTTAGATGTAATTGATAATGTCATTAATGCATCAGTAGTTGCTTTTGATATAAAATCAAAATGAGGTGTTTCACCTTTAATCACGCATCCTAAAGCAATAAACCCATTAAATTTATTTAAATTTTTTGCTATAGTTACAGGTATCTCAAATGCACCCGGTACATTAATTACCTTTATACTACATTTATTTTTTATTTTATTTTTTGCACTATTTAATAAAGATCTAGCAATAGTTTCGTAATAATCTGCAACAACAATTAAAATTTTTTTTTTCACTTTATAATTTCCTGTTTTTTAATTTTAATGCCATATCCTTCTAAACCTATCACTTTTTTTTTAGATCTAGTAACAAGTATCATATTTTTAATATTTAAAGATTTAATAATTTGAGCTCCTATACCATAGTTTCTAATCAATTTGTCATGACCTTTCTCATAAAAAGTTTTACTTTTGTACTGTTTAAGTGTTTGAGTTACAGACTTTAAATTAGGGTCTCTTATAAACACAAGAACACAATTATTATATTTTTTGAAATATGAGATTGTTTTATCAAATGAATTTGGCAGTTTTTGATTAATTAAATAATTTTGAACTACGTTAGATGATATTACTCTTAATCTAGGGATAACTCCTTTTTTTAATGATCCTTTTATCAATGCAAAGTTTTCCGATCCATCAAGTACATTTTCAAATACTTTTATTTTAAATTTCTGTTTTTGAACAATTATTGAAGAAGTTTTTTTTAATTTAACAAGTTTCTCTCTCTTTAACCTATAAGCAATTAAATCTTCGATCTTACCTATTTTAAGTTTATGTTTTTTAGCAAAATTAAATAATGTTTTACCTGTCGCCATTTTTCCGTCATCTGCCATAATTTCACAAATAACAGCTGAATTATTTTTTTTAGCAAGTTTTGATATATCAACAGAGGCCTCAGTATGTCCTGCTCTAACAAGTACACCTCCATCTCTAGCTATAACTGGAAAAACATGTCCCGGAGATACAATATCATTTTTTTTTGCATTTTTATTTGATGCAGCTTTAATTGTTTTAGCACGATCATAAGCTGATATACCTGTTGTAACACCTTTTTTAGCTTCTATAGAGTAAGTAAAAGCAGTTTTGCTTCTAGATTGATTTATCGGTGAGGCCAAAGTTAATCCAATTTTTTTTGATTGTGTATTATCCATTGCTAAACAAATTAATCCTCTTGCATGTTTAGCCATAAAATTAATATGATTAGGATTAACAGCAGATGTGGAAATTACTAAATCACCTTCATTTTCCATTTCTTCATGTTTGCTCTCATCGTCAACAAGAATAAACATTCCATTTTTTTTAACTGTCTTAATTATACTTTCTATTGAGCTAAAATTACTTTTTTTCATTGATAAATTTTTTTACATATTTTGACATAATGTCAATCTCGACATTAACCAAATCATTTTTTTTTAATTTGATTAAATTAGTTAGTTTTAATGTGTGAGGAATAATCCATATTTCAAAAGAATTCTTTTTTATTTTTGATATTGTTAGTGACACTCCATTTATTAATATAGAAGCTTTTTCTACTAATTGCTTTTTAAGTGATTTTGTTATTTTAAATTCAAAAATATTTGATTTATCAACTTTCTTAATATTTTTTACAGAACAAACAGTATCAACATGACCTTGGCAGATGTGTCCTGAAATATTGTCACCAAATTTTAAGGGTTTTTCTAAATTAATTTCATCTCCAATTTTAATATTTCTAAATTTTGATTTAGCCAACGTTTCATTTGATAGATAGAATTCTAAAGTCTTATTCTTATAAGAAATTAAAGTAAGACAAACTCCATCACAAGAAATTGAAATCCCAAGATCTTTATTCGAAACTTTCAATGAAGATTTTATAAATAGATTAACTCCTTTTGCCCTTTTTTTGATTTCGTTAATTATTCCTTTATTAAATATAATTCCATTAAACATTTTAATAGTAGTGAGTGAGTATATCTTTATCTAAATATGTGTTTATTTTTTTTTTATTTTTGTAGTTTTTATTAATCATTTTTAATAATGAAGATATATTAATTTTATCTCTATTAGAGATTATTTTGTCGCTTTTAAAGAAATAGAATTCATTTAATAAATTTTCATTAAGAAGATTAGTCAATAAATCCTTACCAGCCTCTATCAAAAGCCTGTGTAAACCCAATGTATAAAGTTTTTGTGTAACTTTTCTAAGGTTAAAGTTAGTCTTATTTTCTAGTTTTTGATAAATAAGTTTAACACCTCTATTTTTTAGTAATTTAATTTTTGAGATATTTTTAGAACAGTGAAATATAATTAATTTACTTTTTGTAGAATTTTTAATCACATAAGAGTTAATTTTTATTTTTAAATTCTTATCGATTACAACCACAGTAGGTGAAAATTTCTCTAATCCATTTAATCTACAATTGAGTTTGGGGTTGTCTGTATTAATAGTTTTGTAAGAAGTTAATATTGCATGATTTTGAAACCTTAAAATATGCGAAACACTCCTTGAATGTTCATTTGTTATATGAGAATTGTTTCTTAAAATATATGAATTTGATGAACTTGCAATTTTTCCTATTATATAAGGGGCTTTCTTAGATCTTATATAATTATATTCATTGTAGAGTTTCTTAACATTTCTTTTTTGTAGCCCAGAAATTGTAACTATTTTTTTAGACTTTAAAATTTTTTTAGTTTTATTGAAGGTTCGTAAATCTTTATCCTCAATTGAATAATAAACTCTCTTAACTTTATTTTTTATTATTGCATTAGTACAAGGAGGTGTTTCACCATGATGAGAACAGGGTTCGAGTGTCGAGTAAAGCGATGTTCCTTTATTATATCTATTTTTATTTAAGGCAATGCTTTCAGCATGTGGTCTACCACCATGGTTTGTTGTTGCGAAAGATAAAATTTTATTATTTTTTACAATTACACATCCAACTGATGGATTTGTGCCAGTTAAATACTTATTATTCTCTGCTAAATTTATAGCAAAGTTCATAATTTTTTTATCTGATGATTTATAATTATCTTTTTTTAAAGACATCAATTCTATCCACAAATTGAACAAAGTCTTTTTCTTCTCTGAAGTTTCTATAGACTGATGCGAATCGGACATATGCAACAGGATCGAGCTCTTTTAAACCCTCCATAACCATTGTGCCAATCGTATTAGATGAAATTTCGCTTTGACCTAATTCTTCTAATGATCTACTAATTTTAGAGATGAATTTTTCTGCCGTCTCAGTATCAATAGGTCTTTTCTTTAAGGCGACATAAATTGATTTTGAAAGTTTTTCTCTATCAAAAGATGATTTTCTTCCGTTTTTTTTAACAACTGTGAGTTCTCTAAATTGAACTCTTTCAAATGTTGTAAATCTTTCACCACAGCTACATAGTCTTCTTCTTCTAATTGCAGTTCCATCTTCTGTGGGTCTTGAATCAACAACTGAAGTGTCGCCTTTTTTGCTGCATGGACAAATCATAAATTAATTTAGCCTAAGTGTTTATAGATAGGGAAATTAGAACAAAGACTTACAACTTCTTTTCTTACTTCATCTTCAGTTTTAGAGTTATCTTCAGGGTTTTCAGCTAACCCTTTTATAGTTTTTGTTATTAAATCACCTACTATTTGAAATTCCTTTAACCCAAATCCTCTTGTTGTAGCAGCCTGCGATCCAAGTCTTATACCAGATGTTATCATTGGGCTTTCACTATCAAATGGGATACCGTTTTTATTGCATGTAATATTGGCTCTAGAAAGGCTTTCAGCAGCAACATTGCCTTTTACATTAAAAGGTCTTAAATCAACTAACATCAGATGAGTATCAGTTCCGCCTGAATAAATTTTAAAACCATTATTTTTTAATGTCTCAGCTAAAATTTTTGCATTAGCTAAAACTGTTTTTATATAATCTTTAAATTCTGGTTTTAGTGCTTCTTTAAATCCAACAGCTTTGGCAGCTATAATATGCATTAATGGTCCTCCTTGGTATCCAGGGAAAACTGCAGTATTAAATTTTTTGGATAGATCTTCATGATTGGTTAATATAATTCCGCCTCTTGCACTTCTAAATACTTTGTGAGTAGTTGATGTAACTACATGTGCATAGTCACAAGGATTTGGGTATCCTTTACCAGCAACTAAACCTGAAAAATGAGCCATATCAACCATTAAGTATGCTCCAACCTTATCAGCTATTTCTCTAAATCTTTTAAAATCAATTACTCTTGAATAAGCACTTCCACCAGCAATTATAAGTTTAGGTTTGTGCTCTAGTGCAAGTTTTTCAACATTATCATAATCAATAAGTTCAGATACTTTGTCAACTTCATATCCAATTGCATTAAACCATTTTCCTGACATAGAAATTTTTAAACCATGAGTAATATGTCCTCCTGAATTCAAACTCATTCCCATAAAAGTATCACCAGGTTTTAACAAAGCTAAAAACACAGCACCGTTTGCTTGTGCACCTGAGTGAGGTTGAGCGTTGGCAAATTTACAATTAAATAATTCTTTAAGTCTATCTATAGCTAATTGTTCCGCAACATCCACATGTTCACAACCATTATAATATCTTTTGCCAGGATAACCCTCTGCATACTTATTTGTTAAGACCGATCCTTGAGCTTCTAAAACTGCTTGAGATACAATATTTTCAGATGCAATTAGCTCGATATGATTTTGTTGTCTAACTAGCTCGTCATTAATAGCTTTATAAATTTCAGGATCACTATCTAATAAACTTTTTTCAAAAAAGTCTTTATACTCACTATTCAAATATTTTGTTTCACTTGACATAATTTTATATTTTTTTAACTCTTTTTAAGTGTCTTCCACCCTCAAACTCAGTGCTTAAGAATGTATTTATACATTTAAAGGCTAAATTTTTACTAATCAACCTTTCTCCTAATGTAATAACATTTGCATCATTATGCAATCTAGATAATTTAGCGTTTTTTACCGAATAACATAATGCCGCTCTTATATTTTTATGCTTATTTGCAGTCATTGCCATACCCATACCAGAACCACATACTAAAATGCCAACATCCTCTTTTTTTATCTTTTTGGATAATTTATGGGCATAATCTGGATAGTTTACTGATTTTTTTGAATTTTTTGGTCCTAAATCTAAAACATTAAACTTTGTAGAAAAATTTTTTTTAATACTTTCTTTTAATTTAAAACCAGCGTGATCTGATGCAATAAAGATTTTTTTCAAATTAATTAAATTTATAATCTAAAACACACGCAACTAGGTGTATTCTATTTTCTTCACCACCATTAAACGCATTATGATATTTTGTATTGTTAGTAACCCAAACTGATCCATCGGCAGGCATATGCTTAGCTACATTATCGATAACCATCAAGCAACCTGGATTTGTTATAATTGGTATATGCAATCTAGGCTCTGGATCTCTATGCCAGCTTAATGTTGATCTTGGTTCTTTTAATAAAATTCTCACTCTACCTAATTTATATTTTGATGAAAGAACATCATAAACTTCTTTAAAATAAGTATTTTCATAATCTCTTATGAATTCACTGTATTTAGACTCGTCTATATCCACATCTCTTGAAACTTCTTTTCCAGATTTATCTGGCTTAGTCCAATAAACACCTCGAGCTTTACTACCTTTTATTGAGTCTGGGTCTCCTGGTATTTGTGTTAAAGAAATTGCACCAAAGTTAGTTACGCCACCTCCATCATCAAATTTTTTGATTTGTATGATTTGGTTATAAGCATCTTGAAGTTTATCAATATCAAATTGTATTGTCTGTTTTTGAAAATCACTAAAGTTTAAAACTCTGTCAGCTTGATTATGTAGGTTTAAGTTTACGATTTTTTCTTTATTGTCTATCATGAAGATTGTTTTCTACTCATTTATATATATATTTGTATAATAGATTTTGTCGCATTATAAAATACAATATGATTACAGGTAAATACCCAAATTTAAGGCTTAGAAGATCAAGAAAATATGCTTGGTCTAGAAAATTAGTTCAAGAAAGTTCTTTATCTTATAGTGATTTGATACTGCCAATTTTCTTAATTGAAGGAAAAAATAAAAAAGAATCAATAAAATCTATGCCAAATGTATTTAGATATAGTGTAGATAAACTTAATACAGTTGTGGGTAAAGCAATAAAAAAAGGAATACCTATGGTTGCTTTATTTCCATACACAAGTCCAACAAAGAAAGATGAAAAAGGATCTGAAGCTTTAAATCCAGACAATTTAGTTTGCAGAGGGATAAACTTTATTAAAAAGAAATTTAAGAACAAAATTGGTATTATGTGCGATGTGGCTCTAGATCCATACACTTCTCATGGACATGATGGATTATTAAATAAAAGCAATATTCTAAATGATAAGACTTTAGAAATACTTACCAAACAAGCAGTGCTGCAGGCCAAAATGGGATGTGATGTTATCGCACCTTCAGATATGATGGATGGCAGAATTGGTAAAATTCGATCAGCATTAGATAAAAATAATTTAAATGACGTGCAAATATTATCATATGCAGTTAAATTTTCATCTAGCTTTTATGGACCATTTAGAGATGCTGTTGGATCAAAAAAATTACTAAAAGGTGATAAAAAAACATACCAAATGGATTTTAGAAATTCAGATGAATCTTTGAGAGAAGTTTCATTAGATATAAAAGAAGGTGCTGATATGGTGATGGTAAAACCTGGAATGCCCTATCTTGATATAATAAAAAAAGTAAAAGATAATTTCAAAATACCAGTATTTGCATACCAAGTTTCTGGAGAATACAGTTTGATAATGAATGGAATTAATAAAAAATTAATAGATACAGCCTCAATAAAAGAGTCTCTTATTTCGTTTAAAAGAGCTGGAGCAAACGGCATTGTAACTTATTTTGCCGATCAAATTGATCTTTAATTATTTCAACAAATTAACAAAATCATTTCTTGAAGATGGATAATTCTTGTTATTAGGTTTGATAATTGTTTTATCCAAAAAATCTCCAACTATGGAAAAGCCACTGTATATATCTTTTAAATTTTCAGGAATAATATTTTTATCTATTAAAAAATTGGGTATGATTTTTTGACTTGAGTCTACAATATATTTTGTTTGACCATTTATGCTTTTACCAACCACATAATCTTTAAAGTTAATATCGTATCCTACAGACTTTAATATATTTAGCTCTAAATATAAAAATTCAACTAGCCAATTATCAAGTTCAATTATTTTGAATAATTTTTCTATTAGATTATATATTTCAATATTATTCTCATTTTCAGCAGTAAGAATTTTAATCAAATTCATACAATATATAATACAAAATAGTTTTTTTTTATTTTCTAAATAAACAGGCGTCTTAATTTCATCAATCTCAACCTTTAGATAGCCAAGTCTGCCATCCTCTCTTAGTTTCGAATTTATGTGAAATTTATTACCTATAAGCAAATAATTTTTAATCTTTTTTGAAGTTGATCCAAAAATTACACCAACTATTTTTCCATTATTTTCTGTGTAAAATTCGGCTATTGATGAATTTTCATTATATTTATTCGAAGACAATAAATATCCTTTATCTTGCCAATTCATTTTTGCTTAATTTTTTTAAGAAGTTCTAAGGCTGCAGATTGCTCTGCATTTTTTTTTGAAGATCCAATTGCGTAAACATATGTACTATTTTTAAGTTTTACCCCAACTTTAAAATTTGGCTTATGTCTTGGCCCTGTGTTAGAAACTAATTTATAAATAGGCAATATTTTAAAATTTTTTAAAGAGTATTCCTGCAGTTGCGTTTTGGCATCAACAAATGTAGTTTCTGCATCGTTTATTAAATCTTTCCATAGTTTAAGAATAAAACTTTTAGAAACTTCTAATCCTTTATCTAAATAAATTGCTCCAATTAAAGCCTCGCAGCAATCCGAGATAATTTTATTTTCAACAATGTTTTTGCTCGACTTAGAATTACCTGTAATTACAAATTCTTTAAGGCTTAATGAATTTCCTACTTCTAAACATTTATTTTTGTTAACCAATGAAGCTAATTTTTTATCTAAAGACCCTACTTTTTCGTTTGGATAAAGTTCATATAATTTTTTTGAAACAACAAGTCCTAGCACTCTATCACCTAAAAATTCAAGATTTTCATAATTATTATTTGGATCATAACTCTTGTGGGTGATGGCTTGTAAAAGGATTTTTTCATTTTTGAAATTTATTTTAATTTTTTTTTGAAGGTTTTTAAGAGTGCTCATAATTAATCAATTAATTTGAAAAATCTATTTAACCTTAATATTTCATTCCAATTCCAAAATTTGATAATGCTTCCTACAAATGGATCTGATGAAAAAAACAATATTTGAGCCTCACCTACAAGATTATTTTTATGGACATATCCAACTTCAGATAAAAATCTACTGTCTTTTGAGCAATCCCTATTATCTCCTAAGAAAAATAAATGATCTTTTGGAACTAGGTATTTATCCGTATTAGCGAAAGTAATATCTGTTCTATATGATGCCAAATAAACTTTACCGTTTGGAAGTTTTTCTTCAAATGTGTTAACTTTTATTTTTGATTTACCACAATAATTAGTGATATTTTTAGATTTAATTGTTTTTAAAATTTGATTTCCATTAAGATAAAGATCACCATTAATAAACTGAATTGTATCACCTGGTAAACCAATAACACGCTTTATATAATCCGTTCTATTGTCGGCCGGTGTTTTAAATACTGCAACGTCACCTCTTTCAGGATTATTAGTAAAAATACGGTTTTCGAAAATTGGTGGACTAAATGGAAAGGAATGTTTGCTATAACCATATGTGAATTTAGTGACAAAAAGTCTATCTCCAACTAATAAATTTGGTTCCATTGACGATGAAGGAATGTAAAAAGGTTGCAACAAAATAGATCTAATTAAAACTGCAATGATAAGTGCATAAAAGATAGTTTTAAGATTTTCAATTATTATTTTTTTCATATTTTTTTATCTATAACAACAAACGCTATTGAATAATCTTTTTCATCAGAAAGTGATAAAAAGATTTTATATTTTTGTATTTTAAATTTTTTTTGCAAAAAATTGTTTAATTTTTTTGATAGAGAAATATATGGTTTTCCATTTCTATAATTCTTAATTTCAATATCTATAAAATTTATATCTGATCTAAAGCCAGTCCCAATTGCCTTAACAAATGCCTCTTTTGCAGCAAATCTTTTCGCATAAAAATTAATTTTATTTTTTAATTTTTTTCCATGTCGAATTTCATTTTTTGTAAAAATTCTTTTTAAAAAACCTTTAATTTTTAATGAATTATTTATTCTACTGTTTTTAATAATATCAACACCATTTCCTATTATATGCATTATCTTAATATTTTAATAAATTGTTTAACTACTTTTGAGATACTATGTGAGACAGACTCTCCAATTATAAAGTGACCTATATTGAATTCCTCAATATGTTTTATCTTATTTAGTATTTTTGTTGTCTTATAATCCATACCATGTCCAGCATGAACCTCTAAACCTATTTTATTTCCATAAAAGGCACATTTTTTAATTTTATTTAGCTCTTTAGTATAATTTTTTTTTTGTTTTATTTGGTTAGAAATCTTACCTGTGTGTATTTCTATACATTTGCTTCCTAAGATTTTTGATAATTTTATATCTTGCAGAGATGGATTTATAAATAAGCTTGTTCTAATATTATTTCTATTAAAAATTTCTAATATTTTTTTGATTTTATTTTTATTCTTTTTCAAATTTAATCCTCCTTCAGTAGTAACTTCATTTCTTTTTTCAGGAACAAGACAAATAAAAGAAGGTTTATTTTTTAATGCAATATTAATCATTTTTGGATCTGAAGCTATTTCCAAATTAATAGGTATTGATTTATCTGATGAGAGAATTTTTAAATCCATATCATTAATATGCCGCCTATCCTCTCTTAAATGAACAGTAATAGAGTCTGCGCCAGCCTTTAAAACATCTAAAGCTACAGAATAGGGATCAGGATGTTTTTCACCTCTAGCATTTCTCAACGTTGCAACATGGTCAATATTTACACCTAGTCTCTTTTTCATTTTAAAAATCTACTTCCAGGTTTGGTAATTGGAATTTTCTTTAGACTTTCTGGAATATTTTTTTTTTTGAAAGTTGGAATTTTTAATTTTACTTGTGAAATTATATTTTTTCTTTTTATTTTTAAAGTTTGCTTACTAGATCTATCAATTAAACACGCAAATCCTAATAAAATTGCGCCAGATTTTTTTATTAATTTGGCACATTCTAAACTGGATTTTCCTGTAGTTATAACATCTTCAATAATTAAAACTCTTGATTTTTTTTTAATATAAAAACCTCTTCTTAACTTAAAATTTCCCTCAACACGTTCACAAAAGATTGTTTCTTTTTTTAAAACTCTTCCGATTTCATAACCAATTACAATTCCACCCATCGCTGGTGAAAGAATTAAATCAATATTTTTAAATGTTTTTTTTATTTTACTTGCTAAAGATTTTGTAAATTTTTCAGATTTGTTTGGAAAGCTTAATAATTTTGCACATTGCACATAAGATGGTGAATGTAGTCCAGATGACAATACAAAATGTCCATCTAACAAAGCATTAGTTTTTCTTAAAACTGCTAAAGAGTTTTTTAAAGAAAGCATATTTTTTATTTTTATGTCTAATAATTTTAAATTTATATTCTTTTTGTTTTAGTTCACTTATCAATTTTGTAAAGTTCTTAAGATCATGAATAATTAAATTAAATTTAAAATTAATCCTTCCATTGAGTTTTTCTACCATTTCAACACTTGAAATATTAACAAAGTTTTCTCCAATCATAGTTGTTACATCACCCATTTTGCCTGGTTCGTCTGGAAGAGAAATCCAAAGTGTAGTGTTATATCTTTTTTCCTTGATAGGTTTGCTATTTTCACGGTATTGCCAATAACGTCTAATTGCAGCACGAGCTTTTCCTGTTTTGGTACTGGTTAACCAATGTAATGAAGGAGAAGCTTTTTTGGAGGTAATAATCTTAACTACATCTCCGTTTCTTAATATGGATTGCAAAGCACTGCCATTCCCATTTATTTCGCAACCAACAGCGGCATCTCCGATTTGAGTATGTACAGCATAAGCAAAATCTATTGGTGTAGCATTTTTAGGTAGTTTTATAATTGAACCCTTTGGTGTGAAACAAAAAGCGTTTTCTTGAAACATCTGGAGTTTTGTATATTCATATGAGTCGTCTGGATTTTCGTTTTTATCAATAATTTCCACTAAATCTGCTAACCAATCATACTCTTTCCAAGTCAAGGAATTAAATTTTTCTGATGATTTATATCTCCAGTGAGAAGCAATACCTCTTTCTGCAAACTCATGCATTTGCTTTGTTCTTAATTGTATTTCAATTGGTCTTTTATTTGGTCCAATAATAGCTGTGTGCAATGATTGATATTTATTGATTTTAGGAGATGAAATATAATCTTTAAATTTACCTGGAATACAATTCCATTTACTATGAAAAATTCCTAAAGCTTTATAGCAATCATCAATATTATCTAAAATAATCCTAAAACCAATTATGTCTGTTATTTGTTCAAGAGAAGTTCTTTTTTTTTGGATTTTTCTCCAAATTGAAAAGGGAGTTTTCTCTCTTCCAACTATTTTTGGCTCTATATTTTTAATTTTAAGTATTTCAAAAAACTCATCAGAAATATTATTAAAGTTAATAAGATTATTTTCTTTGATTTTGTCCAATCTATCTTTTATCAATTTTCTTGCATCTTCATTTAGAACCTCAAAAGAAAGGTCTTCTAATTCATCTCTTATACGATGCATCCCCATCCTATCTGCAAGTGGAGCATAGATTTCCATAGTTTCTTTTGCTTTTCTAATTTGCTTTTCTTTATCAACAACTTTGATTGTGCGCATGTTGTGTAGTCTATCTGCAAGTTTCACCAGTAAAACCCGGATGTCTTTTGATGTCGCTAGTATTAATTTTCTAAAATTTTCTGCTTTAGAGTTTGATATAGCCTGATTTTCAAACTCAGAAATTTTTGTAACACCATCAACTAAATCTGCAACCTCTTTTCCAAATTCTGCTTCTATTGTGTTATAAGTTGCGTAAGTATCTTCTATTGTGTCATGAAGCAAACCAGTGGCTATAGTTGCACTGTCTAGCTTTAACTCAGTCAGAATATTTGCAACTGCTATTGGGTGAATAATATAAGGTGAGCCCTCATCTCTTTTTTGTTTTTCATGGGCCTTTAAAGCAAAATCATAGGCTTTTGACAAAGTTTCTGGGTTAAGAAATTTGTTATAATTTTTTACCTTATTAATCAATTCTTCAGATTTAAGCATTATTGTTTATATCATTTTATTGGGCAATTTTAATACCCAATAACTGATCTGAGGTTAAATTTGACAATAAAATGACTATATTTTTATTAAGTTTAGGGTGAACCCAATTTTTATCTAATTCATATAAAGGAAACAAAACAAAATTTCTGTTATGCATTCTTTTATGAGGAATATTAAGTTTATAATTTCCATGTTTTTTATGGATTATTTCACCATTATAATCAATTATGTCAATATCGCACACTCTTGGATGATTTCTTTTTGACTTAGTTCGACCTAATTTTTTTTCGATTTTTTTAATTTTTATAAATAATTCAGCTATATTTAATTTTGTCTTAACCAATATGATAGAATTAATAAAGTTTGGAAAATTTTTATTTGGCCAAGATTTTGTGCTGTAAAATTTTGATCTTTTCTTTATTAAAATTCCCTCTTTTTTGATTAAATCTATACTTTTATTTAGATTATTTATCTTATCTCCTAAATTAGATCCCAAAGCTAGATATACTAAATTAACTTGATTTTCTAATATACCTTGCTTTTTCACGGTTCCAATCTCTTGTTTTTTTTGTCAGTCTTTTATCATATTGTTTTTTACCTTTGGCTACTGCAATCTCTAATTTTGCCTTACCTTTTTTAAAATACATTTTTGTTGGCACAATAGTTAAACCATCTTCATGTATTCTACCAATAATTTTATTAATTTCTCTCTTATTTAATAAAAGTTTTCTTTCAGAGTAAGGGTTATGGTTTGAATAACTAGCTTGTTTATAAATAGGTATGTGAGAATTAATTAAAAAAATTTCTCCATCTTTATCAACAGCATAAGAATCTGATATATTAATTTTACCTGATCTTACTGATTTTATTTCAGAGCCTTTTAAAACAATACCTGCCTCAAATATCTCTTTAAAAAAATAATTAAAGGATGCTTTTCTATTGATTGTTATAATTTTTAAACCAGAATTGGTTTTTTTATTCATTTATTAATTTAGCAGATATAAGAGCTTTTTTTACCTCAGCTTTTGTTTCATCTAAAACTGTTACCAAAGGTAATCTCACATTATCATCACAGAGACCGATCAATTTAGCTGCATATTTAACTGGTGACGGGTTGCTCTCAATAAATAAAGATTTATGAACAGGTTGAAGTTTTTTATCTATCTCTTCAGCTTTTTTTTGCTCATTTTTATCCTGGGATTTTGAAAATTTTTGCATATCAGAGCACATTTTAGGAGCTATGTTGGCTGTAACTGAAATGCACCCTACGCCACCTCTTTTATTATATTCGTAAGCAAGACCGTCCTCACCTGTTAATTGGATAAATTCGGTGCCAATTTTGTTGAAAGTCTCATCTACTCTATTCAAATCACCAGTTGCATCTTTTACTCCAACTATATTTTTCAGTTCAAATAACCTTGCCATAGTATCGACAGTCATATCAATAACTGATCTACCAGGAATATTATAAATTATGATTGGTATGCCACATTTGTCATTTATAGCCTTGTAATGTTGATATAAGCCTTCCTGAGTAGGTTTGTTATAATAAGGTGTCACTATCAAAGCTCCATCTGCCCCAGCCTTTTCAGCGTGCTCTGTGAGTGATATGGCTTCTGTCGTTGAATTTGAGCCAGTACCTGCAATCACTGGAATTTTTCCTTTAGCTTCTTGTATGCATAGTTCTATAACTTTTTCATGTTCTTTATGAGAAAGGGTTGGGGACTCACCTGTTGTACCTGCTGGCACAAGTCCATTAGTTCCATTTTCTAAATGAAAATTAATAATCTTTATATAAGTTTCCTCATCCAGACTATTGCCTTTAAATGGTGTTACTAAAGCTACATTTGAACCTTTAAACATAAATATTTATATCATAAGTTATTAAAAATGATTTTTAGAAAATCTAAAATACTACTAACAACTATATTTTTTTTAAGCTTTTTTCAATCATCATATTCAAATGAAATAATAATACCTAAGAAAAAACCTGAGTTTAAAAGTCAGATAGTTGTACCTCCCTTTAAACCTGGAACATTTAATGAAAAACAAAGTTTAAGAGATGATAAAGATTTACCTAAAGAGATATTTGGAATTTTATTACCTCCAAAAAAACCACTTATTGTTAAAAAACAGTTATTAAGAACTGCAAAGAAAACAAAATACTATAGCGAGAGAGATTTTGAATATGCAAAACAAGCAATTAGATTTATGGAAAAATCTAATTGGAAAGATGCAAAAAATACAGCAAAAAAAGCTAGAGCTCAATCCATATATGATTTCATTGAATGGAGACATCTACTTACTTCAGGAAATAAAGCAACTTTTTCTGAATATAAAAGGTTTATCGAAAGAGTTAATGATTATCCAAGATTTAATAGAATTAAATATCTTGCTGAACACAAAATAAATTTACAAAACCATTCTTCTACAGAAATCATTAATTGGTTTCAAAGTAACGAGCCATTAAGTGGATATGGAAAAATGATGTTAGGTGAAAGTTTGTTAAAAATTGGTAAATCGGGGGAAGGTATTAAACTCATCAAAGAAGGTTTTGTAAATGCTGACTTAAATAAAAATAGTCTAAAATATTTTAGAAAAAAATTTAAAAACATTTTAGATACTTCAGATTATATCAAACGAGCAGATTATTATGCGTGGGAAGGTAAACACTGGGACCTTAAAAGAATTATTAAATATTTACCAAAAGATTATCAATTACTTTATACAGCTAGACAAATTTTAATAAGTAGAGGCTACGGTGTTGATGAGGCAATAAAAAAAGTACCAAAAAAATTAAAAAAGGATCCTGGCCTAAAATATGACAGATTAAAATGGAGACGGAAAAAAGGTCGTGTAGATAGTTCATTAGAAATATTAAATGATATTCAAAATACAAAGAAATATTTAGTTAGACCAGATAAATGGTGGAAAGAAAGATCAATAATTGGAAGATCTTTATTATATAAAAAAAAATATAATACTGCTTATAAAGTAGTTTCAAAACATGCAATGTCAGAAGGCCCTGAATATGCTGAGGCCGAATGGATGAGCGGCTGGATAGCATTGAGTTTTTTGAAAAAACCTGAGCTGGCAGAAAACCATTTTAAAAATTTTTATTACAGTGTTAACTACCCAATAAGTCTTTCAAGAGGTGCTTACTGGTTAGGAAGAACTTATGAAAAAATTGGTGATAAAGAAAATTCTTACAAATGGTATTTTGAAGGATCAAATTATTTAACGACTTATTATGGTCAACTTTCACATATGAAAGTTAAACCGCAAGAAAAATTTGAACTAGATAAATTAATGTTTGTTGATGATAAATATGAGCAAGAATTTTATTTAAAAAAACTTGTCGCAATTGTGGATCTACTTGATTACTTAAATAAAGATAAATATACCAAACATATATTAAGACATTTAGCTAATGATAATATAGAAAAGGGAAGCGAGGTTTTGGCTGCGAAACTGGCGTCCGATATTTCACGGTTTGATTTTGCAATACAAGTTTCTAAAATAGCTTCATACAAAAAAAGATTTCATAACCAATTTAATTACCCAATCATGAGTGTGCCAAAATTTGTTGGCGGCAGGAAAATTCCTGATCCAGCTTTAATATTATCTATTATAAGACAGGAAAGTGAATTTGATACTTCTGCTAGAAGCAGAGTTGGTGCTCAAGGATTAATGCAGCTTATGCCATACACTGCTAAAACAGTTTCAAAACAAGCTAAACTTGGTTACTCTAAATCAAAATTAACAACCGACCCTGAATATAATATAAATTTAGGATCTCATTATATAGCTGGATTAATTAGTAATTATAAAGGTTCCTACCCTTTTGCTACAGCTGCATATAATGCAGGACCGAAAAGAGTTAAGTACTGGAAGAAATTAAACAAGGATCCCCAAAAAAAACAAATAGATTATGTGGATTGGGTTGAGCTAATAAAATTCAAAGAAACCAGAAATTACGTTCAAAGAGTTTTAGAAAATTATAATGTTTATAGGTACATATTGTCTCAAAAACCAATTTATCTCAGCGATTTTTTTAAAAATAAGCCACTATATTAAGTTCTAGCGGGACACACTACTTCACACTATCTCGCACTAGTTAAGCGGATAATTGAAATTGAAGTAAAAATAATTCGCATAAAGACTCATCAATTTATGTAACAAACTAGTGTCCAGACTATAGACATTCGAAATAAAACAAAGTTTAAGTGGTTATGAACAAGGAAAACTAGCGTAAACTCTGGAAAATCATTGTTGATACTGGCGATTATTTAAATGGCGGAAGGAGAGGGATTCGAACCCTCGGTACACCTTTTCAAGCGTACGGCGGTTTAGCAAACCGCTGGTTTCAACCAGCTCACCCATCCTTCCGTACGTAGATGTGTAACTTGAAATCATTGAATATTCAATATTAATCAAGTAATTTCTGGCAATTATGAAAAACAAATATTCGATATTCTCACTAATTAAAAATGCTTTTTCGCAGCATGAAAACTGGAAGCAAGCTTGGGGAGATCCTGAGCCAAAAAGAGAATATGAAGCTATTATAATTGGTGGTGGTGGCCACGGTTTAGCAACAGCTTACTACCTAGCTAAAAAGCATAACATGAGAAATATTGCTGTGTTAGAAAAAGGCTGGATTGGTGGAGGTAATACAGGAAGAAATACTACAATTATTAGATCAAATTATTTGTGGGATGCAAGTGCTGGATTATACGACCATGCATTAAAAATTTGGGAAAATTTATCTCAAGAATTAAATTACAATGTTATGTTCAGTCAAAGAGGAGTTATGAATTTAGCTCATAACCTTCAAGATGTAAGAGATTTAAAAAGAAGAACACACGCAAACAGACTTAATGGTATTGATGCAGTGTGGTTAAGTACAAATCAAGTAAAAGAATTTTGTCCAATAATAAATACTTCTCCAGATATAAGATACCCTGTTCTTGGTGGAACATTACAAAGAAGAGCGGGAACTGCTAGACATGATGCTGTTGCATGGGGTTATGCAAGAGGTGCAGATGAAATGGGAGTTGATATAATACAAAATTGTGAAGTTAAAGGTATAAAAAGAAATGGAGATCAAGTTGAAGGTGTTGAAACATCAAAAGGATTTATTAAAACAAAAAAAATTGGTGTTGTTGCAGCAGGACACTCGAGTGTAATTGCTAACATGGCAGGATTAAGATTGCCACTGGAAAGCAAACCTTTACAGGCATTAGTTTCAGAACCAGTCAAACCAATAATTGATACTGTAGTAATGTCCAACGCTGTACATGCATATGTTAGTCAGTCTGATAAAGGTGAACTAGTAATTGGCGCTGGAACGGACGCTTATGTTTCTTATACTCAAAGAGGTAGTCACGATGTTGTTGAAGGAACATTAAAAGCAATATTGGAGCTGTACCCTATTTTTAGCCGAATGAAAATGTTGAGACAATGGGGTGGAATTGTTGATATATGTCCTGATGCAAGTCCAATAATTAGTAAAACAAATATAAAAGGACTCTATTTTAACTGTGGTTGGGGCACAGGAGGTTTTAAAGCAACACCTGGATCTGGTGATTTATTTGCACACACTATTGCTAATAATGAACCACATGAATTAAATGCAGCATTTAATCTAAACAGATTTGTAAGTGGAGATCTAGTTGACGAACATGGTGCAGCCGCTGTGGCACACTAATGTTTTTAATAAATTGTCCATATTGTGGTGAAAGAGACCAAAGTGAATTTTCATGCGGAGGTGAAGCTCACATAGTTAGACCCAAACAACCAACTGAGCTAAGTGATGATCAATGGGCAGAATATCTATTTATGAGAAAGAATATTAAAGGAATTCAGTTCGAAAGATGGAACCATGCTCATGGATGTAGGAAATGGTTTAATATGGTTAGAGACACATCAAATGACAAAATACATGCGGTTTATAAAATGGGCGAAAAACCACCGATAGAATAAATGATGAAATACAGAGTAAATAAGACAAAACATGTAGATCAAACTAAAACAGTTTCATTCCATTTTGATGGAAAATCTTATCACGGTTTTGACGGTGATACTTTGGCATCTGCCCTGCTTTCAAATGGAGTACATTTAGTTGGTAGAAGCTTTAAATATCACCGACCAAGAGGGATAATGTCTAGTGGATCCGAAGAACCTAATGCGATATGTCAAATAAACGAAGATACAGATTTAACAGAACCTAATGTTAGAGCCACAGAGATTGAATTGTATGAAGGTTTAAAAGCCTCAAGTCAAAATTGTTGGCCCAGTGTTAATTTTGATATAGGAGGAATTAACAATTTTATATCTCCATTTATACCTGCAGGTTTTTATTATAAGACTTTTATGTGGCCTAAAAGTTTCTGGAAAAAAATTTATGAGCCATTAATAAGAATGTCTGCGGGACTAGGGAAATCACCAACAAAACCCGATCCTGAATTGTATGACCATAAACATGTTCATTGTGATGTATTAATTATAGGTGGTGGTATTTCTGGAATTATAGCATCAAAAATTGCTGCTAAAAACAATTTAAAAACAATATTGATTGAAGATAAAAATATTCTTGGAGGATCAACAATATTTCAAAAGAATGAAAATTATAAAATTAATGCTAAATATTCTGGTGAATGGATAGATGAGGAGATAGAAGAACTTAAAAAATTAGATAATTTAACAATCAAAACTAGAACAAGCTTAGCAGCTTATCATAGTTATAATTACCTCTTAGCAAAACAAAATATTTCAGACCACCTACCATTGGACAAAAGAAATGGTGACATCAGACAGAGATTATGGAAAATTAGAGCTCATAAAGTAATAGTAGCAACAGGTGCTATTGAAAGACCCCTTATATTTAATAATAACGATAGACCAGGAATAATGCTTGCTAACTCTGTAAAAAAATATTTAGATTTTTATGGTGTATCTTGTGGATTTAATAATGTGATATTTACTAATAATGATAGTGCTTACGAAACAGCTGTTTCAATGAGAGAAAAAGGAATATCTGTCGAAATAATAGATATAAGAAAAAAATCTAATTCCAAAATTGTTAAAAATGCTGAAAAACTTGGAATTAAAATCTATTGGAACTCAACAATAGTTAACACTTTTGGTCATAGAAAAATAAATTCTATTGAGATAATGAATTTATCAGAAGATGGATCAAATATTGTTGGAGATAAAAATAGAATGAACTGTGATTGCTTAGCAGTAAGTGGAGGTTGGACACCAATGGTTCACATGCATACTCAATCTGGTGGAAAATTAGATTTTAGAGAAAATGATCAAACTTTTATACCAACTGAAATCGACGAAAATCATATTAATGTTGGTTCATGTAATGGTGACTTTGAACTTGAAGAAATAATTAATAATACAAATAAAAAGGTGAAGAATTTTTTGAAGGTCAGCGAAACTGAATTTGACAACACTTCTGTGCTAAACTCAAAAGAATTAGATAAAAGAAATATATGGCTACTACCAAATTATATATCAGAGGGTAAATGCAAATCTTTTATTGATTTTCAAAATGACTCTACTGCAAAAGATATAAAGCTTGCACTTAGAGAAGGTTTTAAATCTATTGAACATGTAAAACGTTACACAACAACTGGTATGGCAACTGATCAGGGTAAACTATCCAACATGCATGCATTGGGGATTATTGCAGATACTGCTGGTGTTAAAATGGGTACATTAGGAACAACAACATTTAGACCACCGTTTACACCATTAACTTTTGGGTCAATAGTTGGAAGAAGTGTAGGTAAATTTTTTGATATTATAAGAAAAACGTCAATTCATGAATGGCATAGTGAAAATAATGCTAAATTCGAAAATGTTGGACAATGGAAAAGGCCTTGGTACTACCCTATTAATAACGAAGGTCTTCATGATGCTGTTCAAAGAGAAAGTAAGGCAGCTAGAGATAGTGCCGGAATTTTAGATGCTTCTACACTTGGAAAAATAGATATTCAAGGAACTGACGCATCTGAATTTTTAAATAGAGTTTACACAAATGCATGGTCAAAATTAGGAATTGGAAAATGCAGATATGGATTGATGTTAAATGAAGATGGCATGGTTTATGATGATGGTGTTACGACAAGATTAGGTGAAAATCATTACTTAATGACCACAACAACAGGTGGAGCAGCGAATGTTCTTTCAAAACTTGAAGATTATTTACAAACAGAGTGGCCTGAGTTAGATGTTTATTTAACTTCAGTCACTGACCACTACTCGACAGTAAGTATATGTGGTCCAAACTCTAAAAAAATATTAACCAAAATATTTCCTGATAAAGATTTTAGTGATGAGGCTTTTCCACATATGTCTTACCAAAATGCTAAAATTGATGAGATTAATTGTAGAATAATGAGAATAAGTTTTACTGGTGAACTTAGTTATGAAATTAATATAGAGTCAAAATACGGAAAATCGTTATGGGAGAAATGCATTGAGGTAGGAAAAGAATTTAAAATTACTCCTTACGGAACAGAAACAATGCATTTATTAAGAGCTGAAAAGGGTTTTATTATTGTTGGTCAAGATACAGATGGTACCATGACACCAATCGACCTTCAAATGGACTGGATAGTTAGCAAGAAAAAATACGATTTTATTGGAAAAAGATCTCTTTATAGAAGCGATACTATAAGAGAAGATAGAAAACAACTTGTAGGATTACTCACAGATGATCCAAATGAAGTTTTAGAAGAAGGAGCCCAGATTGTTTCTGATATGAACAAAAAACCAATAGAAATGATTGGACATGTAACATCGAGTTACTTTAGCCCAAATTTAAATAAATCAATTGCACTTGCTGTAGTTAAAAGTGGAAAAAAAATGCATGGCCAAAAACTTATTGTACCAATGGAAAATAAAAGCATAAATGTAATAGTGTCTGACACAGTTTTTCTAGATAAAGAAAATAAGAGGATTAATGCTTAATCAAGAATATCCTAAATTTGAAAAAAGTTCATTTGAAGGTCTCGAAATTTCCTTATCTGAACCAATTGTAAAAATAAATTTAAGAGGAAAAAAGAAAGAATTTTTTACCAAAATAGGAAAAATCTTATCTATAATTTTACCTATTGAGCCGAATACAAGTTCATCAAATCAACAATATAATACGCTGTGGCTAAGTACAGACGAATGGTTAGTATATTTTGTTGGTGAAGATCGACAATTATTCAATAATCTTTTTAATGAAATTTCAAAATTCAATTTTGGTTCAGTCGTTGATGTTTCAAATCAATGGATTTGTATTAATATTAAAGGAAATAAAACTTTTGATCTTCTTTCGTCTGGATCGCCATTTAATTTTAACAATTTCAAAAAAACTAAAAATTCAGTTACCCAAACTCTGTTAAACCATACAGATGTGATTATCCACCATAAAGAGATTAATGAAATTAATCTTTTTGTAAGAAGATCCTTCTCAGAAGAATTATGGTTGTGGATTAAGGATAGCTCTAGGTTTATCTAATTTTTTTTTAATATAATAACTCACATAACTAAATAATAGTATCGAAAGCGTCCATTGAAAAATAAACCACAACCAAAAGAAACTATCAAAATCTGCAGATAGATATTTGGCTAAGTAAAAAACACATATTGGAACAAGAACATTTCGCAACATATTATTTATCATTGCATAATTAGATTTTTTTAATCCCATAAAAAAACCATTTGATAAAAAGAAAATTGGGTAAGCTGGCAATATAAACGCTGCAATTTTTAAATACCTTCTTCCATATTCTAATACCACTTCGTTGCTAGAAAAAAATCTTGGAACTATATCAGCTGTTAAATAAACTAATATTCCTGAAAAAACCATTAAGAAAAGCCCATATTTAATTGAAACGAAGTAAGTTTCTTTAACTCTATCAAAATTATTTGCACCATAGTTTTGAGCTATAATTGAGATTATTGCAGTATTTATTCCCAGTATTGGCAGTAAAACAACCTGTTCTATTCTCGTAGCTGCACCATAACCAGCAACTGCTAGTTCATTTGTCTGACCAACATAAGTAAATATAAATGTAGCAGCAACTGCATATCCACATATTGCAATTGATATTGGCATTGATTGAAATAATATATTTTTTAAAAAAATTAATTTTACTTTAAAAAATTCAATTGTAATTTTTTTAACTCGTGGGTTTTGTAAAACTTTAAAAAGAATAATAAGAAATGCGATTAATTGCGCAATAATTGTTGATAAGCCTATTCCCATCATTCCCATTGCTGGAATAAATAAAAACCCAAATATTAAGATAGGATTTAAAATTATATTTAGCAAAAAACTTAAAACCAAAACATTTCTGTATGTTTTTGTATCTCCTTCTGCATGTAATAAAGAGTTAAGTGATACAACAAGAAAAAAAAGAAATGACCCATAAAACATAATATTTGTATATTGAAGTCCTAAATTTGTAATTTCCTCATTTGAACCCATTATGTTAAAAACCTTTTCAGCAAAATATAAACCTATGCATGTAATAAAAACTGATATGATCAGTCCATAGATAATAATATGAGTGAAATAATAAGATACATTTTTTTCATTTTTTTCTCCAATGCTATTCCCTATTAAGGAAGTTCCCGCAACTGTTACTCCAATAGATGTTGCTACAATAATAAAATATATTGGAAATGATTTACTGAGCGCAGAAAGTGCTTCTGGCGAGATTAATCCTGAATAAAAAGTATCGACAATATTGTATAATGTTTGAAAAAGCGTACCTACACTTGCTGGAATTGCAAGTTTTCTAACAAGTAAAGGTATATTTTCTTTAAGCAAATCCATAAAAATTATAATTTAATTAATATTCTTTTTTAAAGATATGTCTCTTGCCAGTTTTTTTTGCAAGTATTATTTGCTTTTGTCTCATTGCAAATCTTGATTTTTGATCATCAGTTAAATAATCGTGACATTTTGGACAATGAATGCCTTCTAAATATTTAGAAGATTTTTTTTCTTTGATAGAAAGAGGTTTTCTGCAACCGCTACAAATTGAATAACTTCCTTGCTTTAAACCATGTTTTACTGAAACTCTATTATCAAAAACAAAACATTCGCCGTTCCATTGACTATTTTTTTTATTAATATTATTAAGATAGTTGATAATTCCGCCTTTTAAAACATATACATTTTTAAATCCTTTTTTTTTCAAATAAACATTTGCTTTTTCGCACCTGATACCACCTGTACAAAACATTGCTATACTTTCGCTATTTTTAAATTGATTTAAATATTTAGGAAATTCGCGAAAGTTTTCTAAATTTGGATTTAAAGATTTTTTAAAAGTACCCACATCATACTCAAAAGATTTCCGTGCATCTATCAAAACTGTGTCCTTTTTTTTAATTATTTTATTCCATTCCCTTGGATTTAGGTTGTTCTTAGGATAATTGTAGTTTTTAACTTTAAAACCCATTGGAACAACTTCCTTTTTGATTTTAATTTTAAGTTTATGAAATGGATTAAATTTACTATTAGAATTATTTTCTGAATTAAATTTTTTTATAGCTAATATTTTTTTTAGAAGTTTATTGAGTTTTGAAAGGTTATTTTTTTTATCTGAAATTGTTCCATTAACACCTTCGGATGAAATTATTATTGTTCCTCTAATTTCATAATCTTTAAGATTATTTTCTAATCTTTTTTTTAATTTTTTAAGATTATTAAGTTTTTTAAATTTATAAAAACCAAAAATATTGAACATTATAAAACCCTACAAACAGTCATTCCATCTCCTAATGGAATAATTATTTGTTCTACCCTTTTATCAGTTGATACATGCTCATTTAATTCTCTAATGTTTAATGTAAATTTATCCATATTATCTTCATCTGCAACTTCTCCATGCCATAAAACATTATCAATAATGATCAAACCACCTTTTTTTATTATCTTTAACGATTTTTCATAATATTCTTTATAGTTAAGCTTATCAGCATCAATAAAAACCATATCATATCTTTGTTTTTTTAATTCGTCCAAACTATCTAGCGCAGGTTTTATAATCGTTTGAATTTTTTTATCTTGATTAGCTTTCTTAAAAAAACTTACCGCAATCTTGTTTGTCTCTTTGTCTTTATCAAGTGCTGTAAGCTTTCCATCATCAGGAAGTGCAAGAGCAATCGAAAGTGCACTTAAACCAGTAAAAGTTCCAATCTCAAGCACATTTTTTATATTAGATATTTTTATTATTAAATGGAGAAAATGACATTGAGATATTGCTACTTGCATTCTCTTTTCATTTCCAAGGGTATTATTATAATCTATAATTTCTTTTTGAACTGAGTTAAGTTTAAAACTAAAATTATTAATATATTTTTCTATTTTTTCAGAAATTTCTATATTCTTACCCATCTATTTTAATTATATAATGACTATAGGTTTCGTTAAAATTAAAGTTTCTTCTTTAATATTTCGTTAATTAATTGAGGGTTAGCTTTTCCACCAGAAGCTTTCATTGCTTGGCCCACAAAGAAACCAAATAGCTTTTCTTTTCCTTGTTTATACTCAATGGCTTTTTCTCTGTTATCATTGATTATTTTATCAATTAATGCCTCTAGTGCCTTAGGATCACTTTCTTGCTTTAACCCTTTTTCCTCAACAATTATTTGAGGATCTATGTCACCATCCAACATTAGTTCAAATATTGTCTTAGCAATTTTTCCTGAGATTGTTCCATTTTTAATTAAATTAATCAATTTTGCTAAATTTTTTGCACTTATGGGACTTTGAGCAATTTCAATATTTTTATTATTTAAAACAGCAAATAATTCTCCTGTAATCCAATTTACTGCTAATTTCATATCACGGTTTTTACCCATTTTGGCAACAACTTCTTCAAAATATTTAGCTGTATCAATATCAGAGACCAATATTGTTGCTTCATAAGGTGACACTTTAAATTCATCAATAAACCTTTTCTTTTTGTCATCTGGTAATTCAGGGATTTCAGATTTTAGTAAATCAATAAATTCATCCGTAATTTCTAATGGAAGTAAATCTGGATCTGGAAAATATCTATAATCATGAGCATCTTCTTTTGACCTCATTGATCTTGTTTCATTTTTTTTTGTATCAAAAAGCCTTGTTTCTTGATCTATTTCTACACCTTCTTCTATTAAATCAACTTGTCTATTTGCTTCATAAATAATTGCCATTTGCATAAATTTTATAGAATTAACATTTTTTATTTCACATCTTGTTCCTAAATTTGTTGAGCCTTTTATTCTTACAGACACATTAACATCAGCTCTTAATGATCCTTCTTGCATGTTCCCATCGCAAGTTCCTAAATATCTCATAATAGATCTAAGTTTTTTTATATAAGCATTCACTTCATCTGGTGATCTTAGATCAGGCTTACTAACAATCTCCATTAAGGCTACACCCGATCTATTAAGATCAACTAGTGTGTTACTCGGATCAACATCATGAATACTTTTTCCTGCATCCTGCTCTAAATGTAATCTTTCTATTCCAACTTGTTTTTGACCTTCGGGCATATCCAAAATAACATTACCCTCACCCACAATGGGGTATTTATATTGTGAAATTTGATAACCCTGAGGTAAATCTGCATAAAAATAATTCTTTCTATCAAAAACAGACTTATTATTAATCTTAGCTTTTAAACCAATACCAGTTTTTATGGCTTGTTTAACACAAAATTCATTTATTACTGGCAGCATGCCTGGAAAAGCTGCATCAACTAAGCTTACTTGAGTATTAGGTTCGGCACCAAATTTTGTAGAAGAAGATGAAAAAAGCTTTGAATCTGATGTTACTTGAGCATGAACTTCAAGTCCTATAACAACTTCATAAACATTATCATTTCTTTCAATTAAATATTCAGAATTATTTTTAGACATTATTTCATCCACCAATCAGTTATATTATTTTTATAATTGATTTTTTCCTCCATTGAATAAGCAATATTTAAAACTGTTTGTTCATCAAACGGTTTACCTATTATTTGTAAACCCAATGGATAATTATTTTTATCTACACCTGCAGGTATTGAAATTCCAGGTAAACCTGCAAGGTTTACTGGAACAGTAAATATATCATTTAAATACATTGAAACTGGATCATTAGATTTTTCTCCAATTTTAAATGCAGAACTAGGTGTTGAAGGTGTCAAAATAGCATCTACTTTATTATAAGCTTGATCGAAATCTTGTTTAATTAATTGTCTAACCTTTTGAGCTTTAAGATAGTAAGCATCATAATATCCTGATGATAAAACATAGGTTCCTATCATTATTCTTCTCTTTACTTCTTCACCAAAACCTTCTGATCTGGTTTTTTCATACATATCAATTAAACTTTTACCGGAAGACCTTAGACCATATTTAACACCATCATATCTTGCTAAATTAGATGATGCCTCAGCTGGCGCTACAATATAATAAGTTGGCAAAGCATAGCTAGTATGAGGTAATGAAATATCAATTATTTCAGCTCCACAATCTTTTGCATATTCAATACCTTTTTCCCAAAGTTTCTCAATTTCGTCTGGCATCCCATCAACTCTGTATTCTTTTGGAATACCAATTTTTAAACCTTTAATATTTCTAGTTAACTCTGATGAATAATTATTTCTTTTAAAATCAATTGAGGTTGAATCTTTTTTATCAAATGATGAGATCACTTCTAAAAGAATGGAACTATCTTTGACATCTTTGCTCATTGGACCTGCTTGATCTAGAGACGATGCGAAAGCAACAATTCCATATCTTGAACAGCTGCCATAAGTAGGTTTTAGTCCTACAGTACCAGTGAAGGAGGCTGGTTGCCTAATAGATCCACCAGTGTCAGTACCTATTGTTACAGGTGTTAAATTAGCTGCTAAAGCCGCTGAAGAACCACCTGATGATCCGCCAGGAACTAAATCTTTTGCAATTGGATTTTGAACGTTACCAAAAAAACTTGTTTCATTAGATGAGCCCATTGCAAATTCATCACAATTAAGTTTACCAAGCAATATACCACCTTCTTTCCATATATTTTTTGTTACAGTAGACTCATAGCTTGGGACAAAATTATTTAAGATATTGCTTCCAGCAGTTGTTCTTACTTCATTTGTACAAAATAAATCTTTAACTGCAATTGGAATGCCTGGAAGTTTTAAATCAAAATTTGGGTTGTTATCAAATTCTTTTGAAAGTTTAAGACAATTTTCAAAATTTTCAGTTACATATACATTTAGTTTTTTTGACTTTTCAGATCTATCAACAAAAGATTTTGCCGCCTCATTTGATGATATTTTCTTTTCTTTAATATTTTTAATTAATTCAAAAAGACTTAAAGATGTTATTTCTGTCATTACTCAACTACTTTCGGTACAACAAAAAAATCGTCGTTTTTTTCAGGAGAATTTTTAAGAATCTTTTCTCTTATATTATCGCTAGTAATTTTATCTTCTCTAAATCTTAAAGTTGTTTCAGCAATAGAAGTTAATGGATCAACATTTTCTGTTTTAAGCTCGTTTAATTTTTCAATAAATTCAAATATAGAATTCATATCATTTGCTAATTTTTCAGCTTTTTTCTCTTCAAGTGAGATCCTTGCTAATTTTGATATGTGTTTTACTGTTTTAAGATCTATTGTCATATGGTAAAAAATAATGTCGCAAACTACCACTTAAGTTAAAAATATACAATATGATCACAATTGATGAATTCAAAAACAAATTATCAAGTGGTTCAAGATTATTGGGTATAGATTTAGGTACAAAAAGGATTGGGATTGCCATTAGTGATTATAATCAAAAAATTGCCACTCCCCTCCAAACCTTAGATAAATCTAAACAAGGTAAATTAATTGATGAACTAGAAAGTATTATTACAGAAAATGACATAAAAGGAATTATTATAGGTAATCCAATAAATATGGATGGCACCTACGGAAAATCTTCACAATCAGCTAAAGATACAGCAATCAATATTTCAAATAAATTTGATATTCCTGTGTCTTTGTGGGATGAAAGATTATCTACTGTTGGTGCTTTTAATTTATCAAGTGAATTAGATATAAATGTCAGTAAAAAACAGAAAGATATTGATAAGTTTGCAGCAGCTTTTATTTTACAAGGTGCTTTAGATTTTATCCAAAATTAATGGTTGCATAGTTAATACTATATAGTTATAGAGTTAATTTTAATGGCAACTAAATCCAAAAAAGCTATTAAAGTATCCCAAAAACATTTATTAGGTATCCAGGATTTATCTGTTAGTGATGTTAACATTATTCTGAATGAAGCCTCTAAATTCATAGAATTAAATAAAAGTAAAAATAAAAAAATTAATATTTTAAAAGGGAAAACCCAAATAAATTTATTTTTTGAACCATCAACAAGAACACAGAGTTCATTCGAATTAGCAGGAAAAAGATTAGGTGCAGATGTAATGTCAATGAATATTACAAATTCTGCTATCAAAAAAGGTGAAACGTTAATTGATACAGCAATGACCTTAAATGCAATGCACCCAGATATAATTGTAATAAGACATCAAGACTCAGGGGCTTGTAACCTTCTATCTCAAAAAGTTAATTGTGCAGTGCTAAATGCAGGAGATGGTAGAAGAGAACATCCCACACAAGCATTATTGGATGCTTTGACAATTATAAATAGAAGAAAAAAAATAGAAGGTCTTAAAATTGCAATATGTGGAGATATACTACATTCAAGAGTGGCAAGATCAAATATTTATCTTCTAAACATGTTGGGTGCAGAAGTGAATATTGTGGCCCCTACAAATTTGATGCCAAATGAAATTGAAAAATTTGGTGTAAATATTTTTTCTGATATGAAAAAAGGAGTTAAAGATTGTGACATAGTAATGATGTTAAGATTACAGAACGAAAGAATGTCAAGCTCGTTTCTATCATCCAACAGAGAATACTATGAGTATTATGGATTAACTCCTGATAAAATTCAATATGCTAAAGAGGATGCTTTAATAATGCATCCAGGACCGATGAATAGAGGAATTGAAATTGATACAAACTTAGCAGACGATATAAACAAAAGTGTAATAAAAGAACAAGTTGAATTAGGCGTAGCAGTAAGGATGGCCTGTTTAAAGATTTTTTGTGAATAAATGAAAAAAAAATACTTTATAAATGCAAACATAATTGACCCTTATAATTCCTTGAATGAAATTGGAGGAATAATAATTGGAGAAAATGGTAAAATTGAAGCTGTCGGAAAAAAAGTAAATACCAATAACATTCCATCTAGAGAAAAAGTAATCGATTTAAATGAAAAATATATATTTCCAGGTATTGTTGACATGAGGGTTTTTGTGGGTGAACCAGGATATGAATATAAAGAGAATTTTAGAACGCTTAGCGAGGCTGCCTTATCAGGTGGTGTAACATCAGTTGTTACAATGCCTAATACAAACCCAGTAATTGATAATGTTTCAATAGTTGATTTTCTTAAAAGAAGAGGAAGAGATAAATCTAAAATTAATATTTATCCAACAGCTGCATTAACAGTAAATGCAGAGGGAGAAAATATGACTGAATTTGGATTATTACAGAGTAAAGGGATAATAGGTTTCACAGATGGAGTAAAAACAATTCAAAATCCAAGAATTATGAATAGGATTATGAGTTCAGCATCAGATTTAAAATCCTTGGTAATACAACATGCTGAAGATGCAGAATTATCAAAAGATGGAATGATTAATGATGGCATCATAGCAACAAAACTTGGTCTACAAGGGATTCCAATAAGTGCAGAATTATTAATTATAGAAAGAGACTTAACATTACTTGAATATAATAATTGTAGGTACCATATTGCACAGATTTCATCCGCAAACTCTGTAAATATAATCAGAGAAAGAAAGAATAAAGTAAACTTCAGCTGTGGTGTTTCTATAAACAATTTATCATTAAATGAAAATGACATTGGTGATTTTAAAACTTTTTTAAAATTATCACCTCCTTTAAGAACAGAGACTGATAGGAATGCATTAGTTCAAGGATTAAATGATGAAACAATTGACGTTATTGTTTCTGATCACAAACCAGAGGATGAAGAAAATAAAAGATTAACTTTTGCTCAAGCTGAAACTGGCGCCTCAGGAATTGAAACTTTATTACCGTTAAGCTTAGAATTATATCATAATGGATCAGTAGAGTTGGAAACTATAATAAAAGCTTTAACATCTAAGCCAGCAGAAATACTTAAAATAAATAAAGGCAATTTATCAATAGGAAATGATGCTGATTTTTGTATTGTAGATATTAATAAGCCATGGGTTGTTAAAAAAGATAAATTAATATCAAAATCAAAAAACACCCCAATTGAAGACAAAAAACTTCAAGGTAAAGTAATAAGCACATTTGTTAATGGTGAAGAATTATTTAAATCTGAATAATGGATTATATAATAACAGCTTTAATATCTTATCTATTTGGGTCTATTCCTTTTGGATATCTATTCACAAAAATTTTACTTAAAAAAGATATTAGAAATGTAGGATCAGGAAATATTGGTGCTACAAATGTTTTGAGAACTGGCAATAAGTCATTGGGTTATTTGACTCTTATATTAGATATAGCAAAAGCTGTTGCACCTGTTATCTACATAAAGATCAATTATCCTGATTTAATGTACATATCAGCGCTTTGTGCTTTTTTAGGACATTTGTTCCCTATTTGGTTAAAATTTAAGGGTGGTAAAGGTGTTGCAACATTTGTTGGAATTTTGATTTCAATAAATATTTATTATGCGGTAGTTTTTGGAATTGTTTGGATTTTAACTTTTTTGATATCAAAATATTCATCTTTATCCTCTTTAATTGCTTCAATTTCAATTCCAATCTACCTATTAATCATTAATCAAGGTAATATATTTTTTTATATAATAATGTTTGTTCTAATTTTTTATACACATAGAGAAAATATAAAAAGATTAATAAACAAAGAAGAAACTAAGAGTAAAATTTATTAATTTGACAGATTAATAGTTATAAGTAGTTTGACTAATTATGAATCTTGTAATTGTTGAAAGTCCCGCAAAAGCTAAAACTATAAACAAATATTTAGGTTCTGATTACACAGTGTTAGCAAGTTATGGTCATATTAGGGACCTTCCATCAAAAAATGGTTCTGTTGATCCAGAAAATTCTTTTAAAATGATTTGGGAAGTGGACAGTTTCTCAAAAAAATATTTAAAAGAAATTACAGATACTGTAAAAAATTCAGAAAAAATTATTTTAGCTACTGACCCAGATCGAGAAGGTGAAGCAATTGCTTGGCATGTCAAAGAATTTTTAAATGAAAAAAAACTTCTAAAAGATAAAAAAGTAGAACGTGTAGTTTTTAATGAAATTACAAAAAAAGCTGTAACAAACGGAATAGACAATCCAAGAAAAATAGAAAATGAACTTGTAGATGCCTATATGGCAAGAAGAGCGCTAGACTATTTAGTAGGTTTTAATATATCGCCAATTTTATGGACAAAATTACCAGGATCTAAGTCAGCAGGAAGAGTTCAGTCTGTTGCTCTTAGATTGTTAACTGAGAGAGAACATGAAATAGAAGTTTTTAAACCAGAAGAATTTTGGACACTTAACCTAAATTTCTTAACAAAGGAAAATCTAAATATAAATACATCTATTACTCAATTAGATGGTAAAAAAATTGAAAAATTTTCATTTAAAAATAAAGAAGATATTAATAATGCTTTAGATTTAATTAAAAATAAAAAATATAATATTACAGACATACTATCTAAAATTTATACACGAAACCCTTCAGGTCCTTTCACTACTTCAACTTTGCAACAAACATCATCTAGTAAATTGGGTTTTGGAGCCTCTAGAACAATGCAAATTGCGCAAAGACTTTATCAGGGTATAGATATTGATGGAGAAACCGTTGGATTAATTACTTATATGCGTACAGATGGAACCAATATATCAAAGGACGCTGTGTCAACTTTTAGAAATTTTATTACTCAGAATTATGGTGAAATATACTTGCCACCCTCCCCTTTAAACTATTCAGGTAAAAAGGCAAAAAATGCACAAGAAGCACATGAAGCTATTAGACCAACGGAAATTAATAGAGTGCCTGAAGATATGAAAAAATATTTAAGCACAGATCAATACAAACTTTATAACTTGATATGGTCAAGATCATTATCGTCACAAATGGAGTCTGCAAAATTTGATAGAAAAACTATAACAATAACATCCGAGGATAATAAAAATATATGTAAGGCTAGTGGTTCAACTTTAAAATTCGATGGTTTTTTAAAGGTTTCAAGATTAGATGAAAATAAAGAAGATGAGAACATATTACCTGAAGTTGACAAAGGTGAAGTAGAGTTTAAAGATTTTACAGATGAACAACATTTCACTCAACCACCACCAAGATATTCGGAAGCAAGTCTTGTTAAAAAGTTGGAGGAATTGGGAATTGGAAGACCTTCAACATATGCTAGTATCATATCAGTTATTTCAAATAGAGGTTATGCAGATATAGAAAATAAAAGATTTTTTCCAACAGATAGAGGTAAGTTACTCTCTGCTTTTCTTGAAAAATTATTTTCAAAATATGTGGATTATGATTTTACTGCAAAATTGGAAAATCAATTAGACGATATAACAGCAGGCAAAGAAAATTGGATTAAAGTCTTGGAGGAATTTTGGAGAGATTTTAATTTAAATGTATTGGACGTTAAAGAAAAACGTACTAGAGAAGTCTTAGATATGCTTAACGAAAGTTTAGGCTCATTAATATTTGAAGTCGACAAAGATGGAAAAATAAATAGAAAATGTAATCTTTGTGATAGTGGTCAATTAAGTTTAAAAAATAGTTTTCGTGGTGGTGCTTTTATTGGATGTTCAAATTATCCAGATTGTAAATTTACAAGACCTCTTTCAAAGTCTAAAGCAGCTCAACAATTGACTTTGGCAGAACCAAAATTTATTGGTCAAAATGACAGCGGTAAAGACATATATTTAAAAAATGGAAGATTTGGTCCCTATCTTCAATATGAGAAAGAAATTGAAGATGTTGAAGAAAAGTACAAGAAAAAGAAAAAATTAAAAAAAGAAGAAAATAATTTTAAAAATGTATCTATACCCAAGGGAATTGATGTTAAAAATATAGATTTAGATAGAGCTAAGTATTTATGTTCACTTCCAATTAGTTTAGGTAAAAATCCAGAAAATGACAAAGATATTACTGTAAATGTTGGTCGTTTTGGGCCTTATTTAAAGTGTGAAAATAAATCTGCACGTTTAGAAAATGTTGAAGAAATATTTAGTATTGGTCTTAATAGAGCCGTAACTCTAATAGCTGAGGCAAAACCTGGAAGAATTTCATCATCTTTGATTAAGGATCTCGGTGAGCACCCCGAAGATAAAAAACCAGTAAGAATTATGAAAGGTCAATATGGGCCGTATGTTAAATACAAATCATTAAACGCTACTATACCTGAAGAAAAAGACCCAATTGAATTAACAATGGAGGAGGCTCTTATTTTAATTGAGAAAAGAAAAGAGTACGATAAGAATAAAAAGAAAAAGAAAGGTAAATAATGTCTATTGATACAAAATTAAAAGAAATGGGTTTAGTTTTGCCTAAAGCAACTGATCCAGTTGGTTCATATGTTGCTACAAAAATTTCTGGAAATTTACTTTATATTTCTGGACAAATATCAATCGATGCTGATGGCAAATTAATAAAGGGGAAAGTCGGAAAAGACTTTAATACAGAACAAGCTTACAAAGCAGCACAAAGATGTGCATTAAATATAATTTCTCAGGCTAAAAAAGCATGCTCAGATGATTTATCAAAAATTAAATCATGCATTAAATTAACAGGTTTTGTTAATTCAACTGACGACTTTATCGAACAACCAAAAGTAATTAATGGTGCATCAGACTTAATTAAAGATGTCTTTGGTAATAATGGTACACACACACGTGCAGCAGTAAGTACTAATAGTTTGCCTTTAGGTGTTGCGGTTGAGGTTGATGCAATATTTGAAATTAATTAATTATCTACCTACGCTAAAGTAATCAATATTTTTATTTTTCATTTTTTTGGGTGAATATAGATTTCTTAAATCATAAATCTTAAATTTTTTTTTATTTTTCAACCTATTAAAGTTTAGTTGTTTAAACTCATTCCACTCCGTATGAATAATTAAAAGGTCACTATTTTTACATGCATCTTTAATATTATTAAAATAAACTACTTTTTTTTTATCAAATTCTTTTTTAATTCCTGTAGGTTCATAGTAAGAAACTATTGAACCTTTTTTTAACAAATATGGAATTAATTTTAGAGATGCTGAGTCCCTCATATCATCAGTACCAGCCTTGAAAGTAACACCCAAAAAAGTAATTTTCTTGCTTTTGAGATTATTATTTAATATTTCTTTAATTTTAGTTAATAAATATTTGTGCCTATTTTCATTAGAGTTAATAGTTGATTTGACTATAGATAAATTAGTTTTAAATTTTTTTGAGGTAGAAATTAAAGCACGTGTATCTTTTGGAAAACAAGAACCACCGTAACCTGGTCCTGCTCTTAAAAATCTTGCTCCAATTCTTTCATCAGTTCCTATGCCTAACGAAACATCGGTAACGTCCACGTTAAGTTTTTCACATAAATTTGCAATTTCATTAATAAATGTAATTTTTGTTGCTAGAAATGCATTAGCTGCATATTTTATAACCTCTGCTGCACGTCTTGATGTATTAAAATATCTACCCTTTTTTTTAATTATTGGAGAATATAAATTTTTTAAAACATTATTAGCCTTATTGCTATTTGTTCCAACTACAATTCGATCAGGATACATAAAATCCCTGATAGCTTCACCTTCCCTTAAAAATTCTGGATTCGAAACAACGTCGAATAATTTTTTATTTGTTTTAGTTGTTAATAATTTTTGAATTTTGTCACAAGTAGTTACTGGTACTGTAGATTTAGTAACAATTATTTTATATTTATTTAAATTCTTTTTTAAATCTTTTACTACTTGAAATATATATTTTAGATCTGCTTCGTTAGATTTAATTTTTGTTGGAGTGCCAACACATATAAATATAATATCTGATTTTATAATTGACTTTGATATATTTATTGAAAATTGAAGTCTTTTTTGCTTTACATTTCTTTGAATTAATTCTTCTAGTCCTGGTTCATAAATTGGAATTACTGCTTTCTTTAGATTAGATATTTTACTTAGGTTTTTGTCTACGCAAATGACATTGTTACCAAGTTCAGCAAAACATGCGCCACTGACTAATCCCACATAACCTGATCCAATCACACATATTTTCATAATTTTGCAATTTCTAACGTTGAATTAATATAACCACTCATAGAACCACAATCTAAATATTTTCCTGAAAATTTATGACCAATGAATAGTGATTTATTATCAATCATTGTTTTAATTGAGTCAGTAATATGAATCTCGCCACCTTTGCCTTTTTTTTGTTTTTTAAGAATTTTAAATATATCCTTGCACAGTATATATCTTCCAATTACAGCGTTATTTGATGGAGCTTCTTTAGTGTTTGGTTTTTCAATAACATCTGAAATTATAAAATTCTGATTATTAAGTTTTTTGGATGAAGAATATATACCCCAGCGATTTACATTATTTTTCCTGACTGTCATACTAGCCATTACAGAGGCTTTATATTTTTTATGTATTTTAATCATATCTTTTGAGCAATTCTTTTTCATAATTAAGTCATCTGGAAGAAGCATTAAAAAATATTTATTTTTAATAAATTTTTTGGTTTTTAAAACAGCGTCTCCAGTTCCTAAGGGTTTGTTTTGATAAACAAATTTGATTTTTTTTTTATACTGTAAAATTTTTTTATATTCTTTAATTATTCTTGGATCTTTTTTCTTTTTGATTAATGATTTATAAAAAATGTCATTATAAAAATATTTCTTTATCATTTCCTTTTTTTTGGAAATAATGAAAATTATTTCTGTAATTCCAGCATCTATGCACTCATCAAGAATATATTCAATTCCAGGCTTGCCATTTATAGGTAATAACTCTTTAGCAAAGACACTAGTCAATGGCAAAAGTCTTGTTCCTAATCCAGCTAGTGGAATTATGGCTTGTTTAATCATAAAGATAATTTATTTATAAACATATATTAAGAAAATGAAAATAATTACAAGCATTTTTGATTTAAATAAAGAGATTAAAAACTATAAAAATATTGGATTTGTGCCTACCATGGGTGGAATACATGAGGGTCATAAATCCTTAATAAAAGCTTCACAAAATAAAAAAAGAATGACTATTGTAAGTATTTTTGTGAATCCTACTCAATTCAATAAAAAAGATGATTTTGAGAAATATCCAAGAAATATTCAGAATGATATTGCTATATTAAAAAAATTAAATGTAGAATATTTATTCACACCTAATTCCAAAGATATTTACAAATTTAAAGCTAAGAAATTTAATTTAAAAAAAAAAGACAAGATTTTATGTGCGAAATTTAGAGTTGGTCATTTTGAGGGTGTTCTAAATGTTATGAATAGATTACTGACCATTATTAAATCAAAAGATTTATATATGGGTGAAAAAGATTATCAGCAGTTATATCTAATAAAAAAATTCCTATCAAAAAAATTTAAAGTACGTGTTAATTCATGCCCAACTATCAGAATAAATAATAAAATTGCGTTATCAACACGAAACAGATTATTAAAAAAGAGATCCTTTAAAAAAGCCTCAGAAATTGCATTATTTTTAAAAAAATTAAAGTATAAATCAAAATTACATGGTTCTAAATTAGCCTTTAATTTACCTGATTACAAAAAAGAATTAGAAAAAAAATACAATATAAAAATAGATTATTTAGAATTTAGAGACGAAAAGAATTTAAAGCTTAATAATTTCAAAAATAAATATAGGCTTTTTGTTGCTTATAAAATAGACAATGTTAGATTAATTGATAATTATTAGTTATAAGAAATAAGCGCCAACACCTAAAAAAGAAACAAAACCTATTACATCTGTAATTGTAGTCACAAAAACACTTGAGGAAATAGCAGGATCTATATTCATTTTTTTTAGAGTTACTGGTATTAAAATTCCAAAAAGTCCAGCAACTATCATAGTTAAAACCATTGATATTGATATTATTAATGCAAGTTGAATGTCATTAAACCAGAAATAAACAATTACTGAACTTATAATTGCAAAGATAATTCCATTTAAAATACCGATGTTAAATTCTTTAATTATATTATTAGAAAAATTATTTTTTGTTAAATCTTGTGTAGCTAAAGATCTTACAGTTACGGCTAGTGTTTGCATACCAGCATTGCCGCCCATTGACGCAACAATAGGCATTAAAAAAGCTAAAACAACCATCTGTTCTATGGTAGCGCCGAATAAACTAATACAATAAGTGGCTAAAAAGGCTGTAAATAAATTTAATAAAAGCCAATTAAATCTTCGCTTAGTTTTTGTAATTACACCATCAGTTATTTCTTCATCGCCTACTCCAGCAAGTCTTAAAGCATCTTCTTCAGCTTCTTCTTTAAGTACAGTTAAAACATCATCATAAGCTATCATGCCAACCAATTTATCATTTTTATCCGTGACTGCAGCAGAGCTTAAATTATAATTTTCAAATAAATTTCCAACTTCCTCTTTATCCATATCAACAGGTATTAAAAGTTGAGACTCAGACATTATTGACATCATTTTTGATTCTCTTGGAGTTCTTAGTACTTTTGAAGATGGCACAGTTCCAATAGGCTTAAAGTTCTCATCTACAATAAAGATTTCTAGAAACTCTTCAGGTAAATCTTTATTTTCTCTTAAATAGTCTATTGTCTGACCTACTGACCAATTGCTTGGAATGGCGGTAAATTCTCTTTGCATTATTCGTGCAGCTGAGTCTTCTGGGTAGCTTAAACTTTCTAATAAAGCAAATCTGTCCTTTGGTGGAAGAGATCCTAAAATAGTATTCTTATCTTTTTCATCAACATTTTCTAAAATTTTAATGGCATCATCAGACTCTAAGTTTTTCAATATATTTACAATGGACTCTGACGATAAATAAGCAATTAATTCTGATTGTATTGACTCATTAAGTTCAACAAAAACTTCAGGATCAACTTTAAAATTATTTAATTTAATTAAATCTTCTCTATCCTTTTCACTTAAATGTTCAATAATGTCTGCAGCATCTGCTGGATGCATATCATTAAACGAATTGGTAATAAATTCTGCATCATTAGAAGAAATCTTATCAGTGACTACCTTAATAAATTCTTTATTAAACTCAGAGTTAACTTTTTTATCTTTAATTTTTTTTACTAAAGTCATAATTTTATCTATAATTTAGTTGGCACTATTAATACAAAATATTAATATTACAAATTTATAATGATAATAGAGATCAAAAAGTCAATAAAACCAATAAAATACGAAAATGCTATTGCATTATTAGAAAAAAGATTGAATGAAATTCACGTCAAAAAAAAAAATGAACTAATATGGATTTTAGAACATAAAGAGGTTTATACAGCAGGAACAAGTTATAAAAATAGCGAGTTGTTAGATAAATCAATAAAGTTAATCAAAACAAATAGAGGTGGAAAAATAACATACCACGGTCCTGGCCAATTAGTTTTTTATTTTGTGATTGATTTAAATAAAAGAGAAAAAAACATTAGAAAACTTATTTCTTCAGTAGAAAATGCTATAATTAATACTTTAAAAGAATTTAATATTAAAGTTTTTGCAGATAGAAAAAATGTAGGTATTTGGCATAAAAGAAAATTTGATAATAAAATTAAAATTGAAAAAGTTGCAGCCATAGGTATTAAAGTTAAGAAGTGGATTGCTTACCATGGTTTTGCACTAAATATTTCAAATAACTTGGATGCTTATAAAAAAATAATTCCTTGTGGTATTAAAGATAAAGAAATTACAAATCTCATTAAAATTAAAAAACAAAGATACAATTATATATCAGACACGTTAATTGAAAAATTTTTGAAAGAAATTAAAAATTAAGTCTTTTTGCTTTTAACATATTTCTAAAATATTCAGGTGGTATAGCTCGAAATGTATATTTTTTTTCATTCATTTTAAATTTAATTTCATAAGAATGAAGCATTAAATTTTTATTATTTTTTTGTATTTTGTAGGAATTATATTTTTTGTCGCCAATAATTGAGTGACCTAAATCAAATAATTGCTTTCTTAGCTGATGTTTTCTTCCTGTGATCGGTTTAAGTTGAATAAAGGTAGAATTATTATTTTTATCTAAAATTTCATAATAAGTCTCTGCATTCTCAACTATCTTTTTAGTTTCGTCGTATCTTATAAGATTATTTTTAATTAAACCTTTGTTCTTCATAGTGATTTCCCCATGACATATTGCTATATAAGTTTTATAAACTTTTCTTAATCTAAAAAGTGTTGTGAGTAGTTGTGCAGTTGATCTATTTTTTGCTATTAAAAATACTCCGGATGTTTCTTTATCAAGTCTATGTACTGAATATGGCTTATCGTCTTTAAAAATGTCACTATTAGAAAAAATATCTATAAGATTTTTTTTTGATTTTGTTCCACCCTGAACAGATATGCCTGCTTGCTTATTAAGAACAATAAAGTCATCATTATTTTCGATGATAAAATCTTCGTTTTCCTTAATTATTGTATCTGAAGGTTTAAATTTTACTTTATTTTTTATAATTTTTTTTTTAATTTCAAAATTATAAAGTTCAATTAAATCATTAAGTTGAAGTTTAGTAGAGCTTTTGATTTTTTTTTTATTAAGTTTAATTTTTCCACTTCTAAGACTTTTCTCAATTAAACTCTGAGGTACCGACTCAAACTGTTTTCGAAGAAATCTATCAATACGCATACCAGCATACGTAGTATCTACGTTGATAGTTTTTTTCATAGTGAGGATTATTTAGGCTGTAGCTTCTTTAGGTGTTTCTGTTTTTTTATCAGTTGCTGTAGATTTTTCTTTTTTCTTTTTATCTACTTTTTTTGCTTCTATATCACGGTCTACGAATTCTATTACTGCCATAGGAGCATTATCTCCATATCTAAACCCTGCCTTAATTATTCTTGTATATCCACCTTTTCTATTTTCATATCTTTTTGATAATGTTTTTCTAATTTTGCTTGCTGATGCCTCATCTTGAAGCTTAGAAATCAAAGCTCTTGTATTTTGAAGCGTATCTTTCTTGCCTAAAGTAATTAATTTATCAGCCTGTGGTTTTAAAACCTTTGCTTTTGGAAGTGTTGTAGTAATTTGTTCATATTTCACAAGAGAATTAAGCATATTTTTTATTAATGCTTTTCTGTGTTCAGAGGTTCTATTGAGCTTTTTATAGCCCATTTTGTGTCGCATTAGATAGCTTCCTCTAGTTTTTTAGATAATTCAGCAATATTGTCAGGTGGCCAATTGGGTATTTCCATTCCTAGATATAATGACATTCCAGTCAATACTTCTTTAATTTCATTTAATGATTTTCTTCCAAAATTAGGTGTTCTTAACATTTCACCTTCTGATTTTTGAACTAAATCACCAATATAAATTATATTATCATTTTTTAAACAATTCATTGATCTAACAGAAAGTTCTAATTCATCTACTTTTCTTAATAAGTTTTTATTAAATTCTGGTTCTGTTGGTTGTTCTCTAACAATAACTTCTTGAGGTTCATCAAAGTTAACAAACATACCAAGTTGATCTTGGAATATCCTTGCAGAGTAAGCTACAGCATCTTCAGCTGAGATTGATCCATTTGTTTCAACTTCCATCGTAAGTTTATCATAATCTAGTGCCTTTCCTTCTCTTGCGGTACTAATAGAATATGAGACTTTTTTTACTGGACTAAATAAAGAGTCTATTGAAATAAGTCCTAAAGGTGGTTCATCTGGCTTGTTCATGTCAGCTGAAACATAACCTTTACCATTGCTAACAGTCATTTCCATATGAAAATTAGTGTTTTCATCTAAATTACATATTACTAAATCTGGATTAAGAATTTCTATATCAGCAGTGGTTGTAATATTTGAAGCTTTAATTTCGCCCGGTCCTTTTGCATCTAGGATTAATTTGTTCACTGATTCTGAATTACTCTTTAATGCCAGAGATTTAACATTTAATACTATATCTGTAACATCTTCTCTTACACCCTTAATTGAAGTAAATTCGTGCAAGACACCATCAATTTGTATTGCTGTTACTGCAGTACCTCTTATAGATGACAAAAGAATTCTTCTTAATGAGTTTCCAAGTGTTAAGCCATATCCTTTTTCTAATGGTTCAGCTATTATTTTAGCATAAGACTTGTCTTCACTTAAATTTACATCAAGTTTTGGTGGTCTTATTAGTGATTTCCAATTTTTTATATTCACTTCAGTTGTATCCATTTTATACTCTCCTTTTTTTTGGTGGTCTTGCACCGTTATGTGGCATTGGTGTTGTATCTTTAATAGAAATAATTTTAAAACCTCTTGCCTGCAGTGCACGTAACGCAGTTTCTCTACCAGAGCCAGGACCTTTTACCTCGACTGATAAAATTTTCATGCCAACTTCAAGCGCTTTTGCGGCTGCTGAGTCTGCTGCTACTTGAGCAGCATAGGGTGTTGATTTTCTTGAACCTTTAAAACCTTTTTGACCAGCAGAAGCCCATGATATTACATTTCCACTGGTATCAGCAATAGTTACAATTGTATTATTAAAAGTTGATTGAACATAAGCAATTCCGTTAAGAATGTTTTTTTTATTTTTTTTCTTTTTTGAATAAGAGCTTTTTTTTTGTTTTGGCTGTGACTCTGTAGGTTGATCTTTTTTTTCTGTTTTATCTTTTGCCATTTTAATTTCTATATTATTTTTTAAGTGGAGTTAATTTTTTACCCGCTATAGCAATTGCCTTACCTTTACGTGTTCGTGCATTACATCTAGTTCTTTGTCCTCTGACTGGCAATTTTTTCCTATGTCTAGAACCTCGATAAGATGCAAGATCAATGAGTCTTTTAATATTAAGAGATGTATCTCTTCTCAAGTCACCCTCTACGGTAAATTTTTGATCTATAAATTCTCTAATCTTAAGAATTTCTTCGTCTGTTAACTCGTTAACTCTTTTTGTTTCTGGTATATCTAATGATCTACAAATGTCGTTAGAGTTTTTTTCTCCAATACCAAATATATAAGTTAGACCAATTCTAACTAATTTGTTTTGTGGTATGTTTACACCTGCTATACGAGCCATATTATTGAGATAAAAATTTAGACTTTTATATAATAAGTTCTTTTAAAGTCAATGTCTTAAACAGACAGAATTTGTTCGATTTTAGTAGATATTTCGGTAATTTCCTCGCTTCCATCAATTTCATAAAAATTTTCATTTTTAGAGTAAAAATCCAAGACGGGTTTGGTCGTCTCCATGTATGCATCATACCTTTTAAGAATAGTAGATAGGTTATCATCCGCTCTATTTTCAAGAAGGCTTCTTTTTTCAATTCTTTTTATGATTGTTTCTTTTTTAACATTTAGAAAAAAAATAAATTCTATTTTTTGATTGGATTTTTTTAATAATATTTCCAAGTTTTTAGCCTGGCTTAAAGATCTCGGATATCCATCAAATATTAATTTATTTTTTTTTTCAGGATCAAAAACAACTTTTTTTATTAAATCATTAACAATTTCGTCAGTTGCAAAATCACCTTTTGAAATTGTATTTTCAATATCCTTACCAATATCTGTTTTATTTTTCACTTCACTTCTTAAAAGATCGCCAGTTGAAACTTGAAAAAGATTTAGTTTATTCGAAATATTGATGGCTTGTGTACCTTTGCCTGCACCTGGTGGTCCAAAAATAATAACATTCACTTGGACTATCTTCCAAATTTTGTTTTCTTAATTAATTGTTCATATTGTGAACTCATTAATCTTGTTTGAACCTGAGTTACAGTATCAATAGCGACTACAACTACAATTAATACAGATGCGCCACCTAAATAAAAAGGTATTGGATAATTAGCTATTAAAAATTCTGGCATTAAACAAACTAGCGTTAAATATAAAGCTCCTATAGTCGTTAACCTTGTTAGAATTGTATCTATATACAATGCAGTACTCTCACCAGGTCTTATTCCAGGGATAAATCCACCATACTTTCTTAAGTTTTCTGCTGTTTCGTTCGGGTTGAAAGTTATTGAGGTATAAAAAAAAGTGAAGAAAATAATACCAGACGCATATAATATCATATACAGGGGTTGGCCCTGAGAAAAATATGAAGATATATTTAAAAAGGTTTCATTTTGTGAAATATTAAAATTTGAAAATGTTACTGGTAACAGTAATAGAGCGGAAGCAAAAATTGCAGGAATAACTCCTGCTGAATTTATTTTAAGAGGTAAGTGTGATGATTCACCTCCATACATTTTATTACCCATTTGTCTTTTGGGGTAATTTATTAAAATTTTTCTTAGTGCTCTCTCCATAAAAACAATAAATAAGATAGTAAAAATAAGCAGTAGAAATATAAATATTATCATTAAAGTAGAAATGGCACCAGTTCTACCTAGTTCAAATGTGGTAACTAAAGCTCTTGGAATTTCTGCTACAATACCTGAAAAAATAATTAATGAAATACCATTACCAATACCTCTTTGTGTAATTTGTTCTCCTAACCACATCAAAAAAATTGTCCCTGCAACAATTGTAGTTACAGTTGAAATTTTAAAAAAAGATCCTGGGTTAATTACCAAATCTGCAGATGATTCAAGACCAACTGCTAACCCATAACCTTGGACTGTTGCCAATAAGACTGTTCCATATCTTGTAATTTGAGTAATTTTTTGTCTACCGATTTCACCTTGTGCTTTAAGATTTTTAAAATACTCAGTAACACCTGTCAATAATTGAATAATAATTGATGAAGAAATATATGGCATTATTCCAAGTGCAAAAATTGCCATTCTGCTAACAGCACCACCCGCAAAAACATTAAACATTCCAAGCAATCCTTTTTGATTGCTGTCCATCATTATTTGTAGTTGTTCTGGATCAATACCTGGAAGTGGAACAAACGTTCCTAGCCTATAAATTGCAAGTATAAATACAGTAAATAGAATTCTATTTCTTAAATCATTTGTTTGTGATGACTCACTCATTTATTTATGATTTTTAATTTTTATTATCCCACCAAGTTTTTCAATCTTGTCTTTTGCTGCGACTGAATAAAAATCTGCTTCTATATTTATTTTTGAATTTAGATTACCATTCGCTAAAATTTTAAGTTTTGAATATATTTTTTTTATAATTTTGTTCTTTTTTAAACTTTCTAAATTTATTTGGTCAGATGTATTAATTCGTTTATTTTCTACAAAAGTTTGTAATTGATCGAGATTGATTTTAGCTATTTTCATTTTTTTAATAGGATTGAACCCTCTTTTAGGCAATCTTCTATAAAGCGGCATTTGCCCACCTTCAAAACTTTTTATAGCTACACCAGATCTTGATTTTTGACCTTTAACTCCTCTACCGGATGTTTTTCCCTTACCAGACCCTATACCTCTTCCTAGTCTTTTCTTTGGTCTTTTAATTTTTAAAGTATTATTTAAAATATTCATTATCCTCTTTTTTCAATAATTTCTGATATTTTTTTATTTCTAATTAAAGAAATATTTTTTGGTGAATTTTGCTTTGATAGGGCTTTCATACAAGCTCTGATTACATTATGTGGGTTTGCCGTGCCAAGAGATTTTGCAACTATATCTTTAATCCCGAGAACCTCGCAAACAGCTCTGACTGCGCCACCCGCAATAATTCCAGTTCCTTTTGGAGCAGCTCGTAGTTTAATTTTACCTGCTCCATCTTTACCGAAAATATCATGATGTATAGTTCTTCCTTCTCTTAATGGAATTTGCACAAGATTTCTTCTGGCTAGTTCATTTGCTTTTTTAATGGCATCAGGAACTTGTTTTGCTTTAGCATGAGCAACACCTATTTTACCATTTTGATTTCCAACAACTACTAGTGCAGAAAACCCAAATCTTCTTCCACCTTTAACTACCTTAGTTATTCTGTTAATGTGTACTAATTTCTCAACAAATTCTGTACTTTTTTCCATAATTTAAAATTCCATCCCATTTTTTCTGAGTTCATCTGCTAACAATTTTACTCTTCCATGATACTTATAAATACCCCTATCAAAATAAACTTTGGTTATTTTCATATCTTTTGCTTTTCTTGCCAAATTCTCTGCAACTAAAATTGACAATTCTTTCTTTGTTTTTTTTTGTGATTTAATTTCTTTTGTATTAGAAGATGCATAAGCAAGAGTTATATTTTTTGTATCATCAATAATCTGTGCACTAATATTTTTTGCTGACCTACTTACGCTTAGTCTATATCTCTCAACTGATGAAACTTTTTTAACTTTATTTCTCACCCTGAATTTTTTTCTTTCCATTTTAGTTATGCTCATTATTTTTTCTTACCTTCTTTTCTTAATATATATTGACCTTGCTCCTTAATACCTTTGCCTTTGTATGGTTCTGGGGGTCTTAAACTTTTAATCTCAGCAGCTACCTTCCCCACTTGTTGCTTGTCTGTTCCAGAAATTTTTAAGATTGTTTGCTTCTCAACTAAAATTTTTACTCCGTCAGGAATTTTAAAATTTATGTCATGACTGAAACCTAGTTGTAGATTTAAAATATTTCCTTTTAATGTTGCTCTGTAACCTACGCCAGATAGTTCAAGAACTTTCTCATACCCTTTACTAGCACCAATAATTGCATTATTTAACAAACTTCTGTTCATGCCCCACAATCTTTTTGTACTTTGATTATTATGTTTAGGTTTTAGTAATACCTCTTTGCCCTCATTAATGTTTAATTCAAAAATATCCAAATCAATATTTAAAGATTTTTTTCCTAATGGACCCTCAATGTTAATGCTGCTTCCACTTAAAATAACTTTAACTTTTTCTGGAATTGAAATTGCTATTTTACCAATTTTAGACATTAAAATACCTTACAAATTATTTCACCACCAACTTTTTGTTTTCTTGCGTCTATATCTGTCATGACACCTTTGGGTGTTGATATTATAGCTATGCCTAGTCCATTATTTACTTTAGGTAGGCTTTCTGCACTTGAAAATATTCTTCTTCCAGGTTTTGAAACTCTTTCTATAGAGCTTATGACAGGATTTCCTGAGCTATACTTTAAACTTATGCTTAAATTTGATTTATTCTGGTCTGATTTTACCTCATAATCAATTATATATCCTTCAGACTTCAAAATTTCTGCTATTTTTGCTTTAAATTTGGATGATGGCAATTCGATTTTCTTATGGTTTCTTTTTTGAGAGTTCTTTAATCTTGCTAACATATCTCCTATTGGATCACTTAAACTCATAATTCCCTCCTACCAACTTGATTTTACCATACCAGGAATTTTGCCTTCTAAACCTAATTGTCTTAGGGCAATTCTTGATATTTTTAATTTTCGATAAACACCATGCGGTCTACCTGTTATTTGACATCTATTTCTAACTCTAATCTTTGCTGAATTTCTTGGTAGTTTTGATAGTTTTTGTTGTGCTTTAAATCTATCTTCAAATGATAGCTTCTTATCCATAATTATTTTTTTTAAACTTGTTCTTTTTTTATAATACTTTTCAGCAAGTTTTATTCTTTTATTGTTTTTATTAATTGCACTCAGTTTTGCCATTAGTTGTTCCTTCCTTCTTTAAATGGAAAATTTAACTTTTTAAGAAGTTCAAAACTATGACTCTTATCTGTTGTTTTGATTACAATTGTAATATCCAAACCTCTTATTTTATCTACTTTATCAAAATTAACCTCTGGAAATATTATTTGTTCTTTAATTCCAAATGTGTAATTTCCAAATTTGTCAAATCCATTAGCATTTAATCCTCTAAAATCTTTAATCCTTGGTAAAGCTATATTTACCAATCTATCAATAAACTCGTACATTTTATTTTTCCTTAATGTTACCTTTAAGCCTGAATTGGTATTTTTTCTTGTTTTGAAGTTTGCGATAGATTTTCTAAATTTAGTAATGACAGGTTTTTGACCTGTTATGCTAGCAAGATCCTCTTGACACGAATTTACTATTTTTGAATCGTTACCATCTAATCCTAAACCCATATTGATTACAATTTTTTGGATTTTTGGACCCATAAATAAACTTTTATATCCAAACATTTCCTTTAAACTTGGGTTAATTTCTTTAAAAATTATTTGTTTTAGTCTTGGTTCCATTATTTTTTAGCCTCAATTTTTTTACTTATTTCTATATTTTTTAAATTAGATAAGTGTATAAAATTTTCTTTTGAGATTATTCCACCCTTTTTTTCTTTAGTGGTTTTTACATGTTTTTTTACAATATTAATTCCTTTAACTTTTGCCCTATTATTTTTTCTATCAATTTCCATCACTTCACCCTCTTTGCTTTTATCCTTGCCGGTTAATATCTTTACTTTCATACCTTTTTTAATCATTACAAGACCTCTGGGGCTAAGGAAATAATCTTCATTTGACCTCTATTTCTGAGCTCTCTTGTTACTGGACCAAAAATTCTAGTTCCAATTGGTTCGCCCTTGTCATCCGTAAGAACAGCTGCATTATTGTCAAATCTAACCTTTGATCCATCATTTCTGTGAATACCCTTTTTAACCCTTACAACAACAGCCTTATGCACAGCCCCTTTTTTTACTTTTCCTTTTGGTATCGCTTCTTTTACTGCAACAACAATGGTATCGCCTATACTTGCATATCTTCTTTTAGACCCACCTAATACTTTTATACACTCAATTTTCTTTGCACCAGTATTATCTGCTACTAATAATTCTGTTTGTACCTGTATCATTTAGTTTCTCCAATAACTTCGAATTTTTTATTTTTAGAAAAAGGTCTACTTTCTCTAATTGATACCTTATCTCCAATTTTAAATTTATTTTCTTCATCATGAGCATTATATTTTTTTCTAGCTTTCATAACTTTTTTAAAAACTGGGTGCTGATATTTTCTTTCAACTAGCACAGTAATAGTTTTGTTTGGTTTATCACTCACTACAATTCCATTTAAAATCTTTTTAGGCATTTTTTACTTCTAACATTGATTTTAATCTTGCTATATTTTTTTTAGTCTCATTAATTTTAGCTGGATTTTTCACTTGTCCATTAACCATTTGAAACCTAAAATTAAATAGATCTTTTTTTAATTTTATAATATTTTCTTTTTTTTGTTGTTTTGTTAATTTTTTTATTTCTTTTTTTTTCATTTTATATTCTCTTAATAAATTTACATTTTATAGGTAGTTTTGCTGACGCTTTATATAAGGCTTCTTTTGCTATCAGTTCAGACACTCCATCTACTTCAAATAAAATTCTTCCCGGCTTAACTCTGCATGCCCAAAATTCTGGTGATCCTTTACCTTTACCCATTCTAACCTCTGTAGGTTTTTTTGACACTGGGATATTTGGAAACATTCTTGTCCAAACTCTTCCCTGTCTCTTCATATGTCTGGTTAATGCCACTCTAGCGGCTTCTATTTGTCTTGATATAATTCTTTCAGGTTGAATTGCTTTTAGTCCAAATGAACCATAGTTCATAACATTACATCTTGAGGCATTTCCATGAATTCTTCCCTTATGTGCTTTTCTAAATTTTGTTCTAGTGGGTTGTAACATTTTTATGCCTTGTTCCTTTCTTGACTAAATTCTTTTGTAAATATCTCACCTTTGTAAATCCAAATCTTAATTCCAATAATTCCGTAAGTTGTTAGGGCTTCTGCTTCAGAATAATCTATATCGGCTCTTAAAGTATGAGAAGGTATACTACCCTCTCTTAACCATTCGGTTCTTGCTATTTCATTTCCACCTAACCTTCCACTAATTGATACCTTGATGCCTTTTGCGCCTAATCTTAATGCAGACTGCATGGCTCTTTTCATTGCCCTTCTGTAAGAGACTCTTTTTACTAATTGTTGAGCTATATTTTCAGCAACTAAATAACTATTAGTTTCAGGTTTTTTTACTTCTTTTATATTTAAAACAACCTCGTTTAAGGTTAATTTTGATAAATTCCCTTTAATTTTTTCTATATCTGTGCCTTTTTTTCCAATAACAAAACCAGGTCTAGATGTATAAATTGTTACAAAACATTTTTTAGTAGTTCTCTCTATCATTACTTTAGAAACTCCAGAATTGACTACATTTTTCTTTACATATTCTCTTATTCTAAAATCCTCAATAAGGTTGTTACCAAAGTCTTTTTTTTTGGCATACCAAACGGAATCCCACCCTCTATTAATTCCTAATCTTAGTCCGACTGGATTAACTTTTTGTCCCATGTTTCTCCATTTTTTTTGTTTTTTCTGTTAAAATTATTGTAACATTTGAATACGGTTTCATTATCTCTGCAGCTCTACCTTTTGCTCTCGCTCTAAATCTTTTCATAACTACTTGTTTTCCACTGTAAGCCTCTTTTACGATTAGTTTGTCAATATCATATTGATAATTATTTTCTGCATTAGCAACTGCTGAAGAAATTGTTTTTTTTACATCTTTTGAAATTCTTTTATCAGAAAAAGTTAAATCTCTTATTGCTACATCTACTTTTTTTCCTACTATTGATTTTAAAATAGGATTTAATTTTCTTGTGCTTGATCGTACATTTTTATTTACTGATTTTACAGTTTTAGTATCAATTTCTTTTCTAATTTTACTCATTATTTTTTAACTCCGCCCTCTACTTTAGCTTTTTTATCTGCAGGTGTGTGTCCAAAAAATTGTCTTGTTGGTGAAAATTCTCCAAATTTATGACCGACCATATCCTCAGATATTGTTATTGGTATGAATTTTTTACCATTATAAATTAAAAAGCTTATTCCAACAAAATCAGGAATTATCGTAGATTTTCGAGACCATGTTTTAATAGGTTTTTTTATCGGATCGTTTTTCAATTTTTCAACCTTTTTTATAAGGCTTTCTTCGACAAACGGTCCTTTCCAAACTGATCTAGCCATGTATTAACCTCTTTTCTTCTTTCGTCTTCTTATTATAAACTTATCTGTTCTCTTATTATCTCTTGTTTTCAATCCTTTTGCTGATTGGCCTGTTGGCGAAACTGGATGCCTTCCACCTGCTGACTTACCTTCTCCTCCTCCATGTGGATGGTCAACTGGGTTTTTTACAACTCCTCTTGTATGAGGTCTAATTCCTAACCATCTCGATCTACCTGCTTTACCTATTTTGATATTTTTTTGGTCTGGATTAGACAACACTCCGATTGTTGCCATTGAATTTGAGTTGATTTTTCTAACTTCTCCTGACGTCATTTTTATAATTGAATAATTTCCATCAATTCCTGAAATTGATACAGATGTACCAGCAGATCTTGCTATTTTACCACCTCCACCTGGGTTAATTTCAACATTATGTATATCTATTCCTACAGGTATATCTTTTAACGGAAGACAGTTTCCAATCTTTATCTCTGCATTCGATCCGTTTTGAATTTTATCTCCAATTTTAATATCTTTTGGTGCTAAGTAATAAAACCTCTGATTATCCTCAAATTTTACCAACATAATATGACACGATCTATTTGGATCATACTCAATTCTCTCTACTTCGGCCTTAACATCAAATTTTTTTCTATAAAAATCTATTTGTCTATATTTGTGTTTATGACCACCTCCATGATTTCTAGATGTAATCCTTCCATAATTATTTCTTCCTTTAGAAGAGTAATTTGGCGAAGTTAATGCCTTAAACGGTTTGCCTTTCCATAGACCTTCTCTGCTAACAAGAATGGTGCCTCTGGTGCTTTTTGTGTATGGTTTAAAAGTCTTTAATGCCATATTTTTAAATTCCTGTTGTCAGGTCTATATTTTGACCTTTTTTTAGAGTTATTATTGCTTTTTTAAATCCTTTAACCCTTACTTTTTTCCCTCTTGTGGTTTTCATTCTAGTTTTTTTATTAATAATATTTACTTTTATTACATCAACTTTAAAAATTTTTTCTATATTTTTTTTTAAGTTTTTTTTATTCGCTCCAGCATGTACTTTAAATATAATTTTATTTTGCTCTGAAAGATTTGTTGATTTTTCAGTAACTAATGGAGAAATAATTTTATCGTATAAATGCAGTTTTTCCATACTAATATCTTTTCTCTAATTCTTTAATTGATGTTTCTGTAAAAATTACTTTTTTAAATTTTGCTAAATCATAAGCACTAAAATGATTAACATCAGTAATTTTTACATTTGGAATATTTTTAATAGATTTTAAAATATTTTCTCTCGATTTTTTATCGGCTATAATTATCGAGTTCTTTGCTTCAAATTTTATTAGTAAATTATTCATTTCTTTAGTTTTTTGGATTTTATTTTGAAAATCATCTAGAATTATTAAGTCGTTGAAATTTTGTTTCTTTGTTATGAGAGATGCTATACTTAACTTTTTCTCACTTTTATTAAGTTTTCTTTTTTTGTAATTATTCTCACCCTTTGGTCCATGTGCATTACCACCACCCACAAATATTGGGGCTTTTTTACTAGCGTGTCTGGCATTACCGGTTCCTTTTTGAGCATATATTTTTGCTGTGGATCCTGCAATTTCATTTTTTTGCTTAGTTTTTGCTTTTCTTCCTTTGTAATTTGCATTTGTTTTATACAAAACATTGCTTACAAGTTTATTATTGATTTTTGTAGCTACTAACTTATCAGAAACATCAATAGTCTCTTTTTTTCCATCAATTGTTAACTTGGTAATTTTCATATATTATTTTTTTTTATCTTTATTTTTTTTTGATTTTTCTAAAATTTCAATTTTTTCAGATATTGTTAATTTTTTTATATCTTTCACAGCTTTTCTCATCATAACTTCTGAATTTCTACTCCCAGGTATAGAGCCCTTCAAATAAATTAATTCATTTTCAATATCTGTTTTAATTATTTCAAGATTTTGGATTGTTCTAATTTTATCTCCCATATGCCCAGCCATTTTTTTTCCTTTAAATACTTTTCCTGGATCTTGGTTTTGGCCAGTAGAGCCATGTGCCCTGTGAGATACTGAGACACCATGAGAAGCTCTTAATCCACCAAAGTTATGTCTTTTCATTGCACCTGCAAAACCTTTACCTATTGTTTTTGATTTTATGTCTAAAAATTTTACATCTTTAAAAATTTCAATTCCAAATTCATTTCCTTCTTTGTACTCCTCAAGATTTTTCACTCTAAATTCCTTTAATATTTTTTTTGCTTCAGTATTTTTTTTGGAAAAGTATCCTTTCATCGATTTTGATAATTTTGAATTTTTAATTTTTCCAAAGCCCAATTGAATGGCGTTGTATCCTCTCTTCTCGCTATCTATTAACTGGATAACTCTACCTTTTTCAACCTTAAGAACTGTAACTGGAATTGATTGCCCCGTCTTAAAAAATTCTCTAGTCATTCCAATTTTTTTTCCAATTAATCCAATTTCACTCATTATATTTTAATCTCCACATCAACTCCTGATGCTAAATCTAATTTCATTAATGCTTCAACTGTTGCAGGTGTTGGTTCTATTATATCTATTAATCTTTTGTGTGTTTTAGTTTCAAACTGTTCTCTACTTTTTTTATCAATATGAGGAGATCTTAGTACTGTATATCGCTCTTTTTTTGTCGGTAGTGGTATTGGCCCTTTAATGTTAGCTCCAGTTCTTTTAACTGTATTGACTATTTCCTCAGTCGATTGATCTAACACTTTGTTGTCGTATGCTCTTAATTTAATTCTAATATTTTGTTTTTCCATAATTATCCTGTTTTCTTAGTAACCTCGTCCTGAACATTTTGAGGAACTTTGTCATAATGATCAAAAAACATTGAATATTGTGCTCTTCCTTGTGACATTGATCTTAAATTATTGATATACCCAAACATATTTGCTAAAGGCACCATAGCAGTTATTACAGTTGCATTTCCTCTCTGTTCTTGTGTACTAATTTGACCTCTTCGGCTATTTAAGTCCCCTATTACATCACCCATATAATCTTCAGGTGTTACCACCTCTACCCTCATTATAGGTTCTAGTAATTTGAGCGTAGCCTTTGTACAAGCTTCTTTAAAACATTGTCTTGAGGCTAGTTCAAAAGCTAAGACACTTGAATCAACATCATGGTGTAAACCATCAACAATTGTTACTTTATAATCAATTAAAGGAAAGCCAGCAAGTATTCCAGCATCAGCGACTGTCTCGACACCTTTTTCAACTCCTGGAATAAATTCCTTTGGTATAGCGCCTCCTTTGATTTTGCTTTCAATTTCTCGTCCTTTTCCAGGTTCTAGAGGTTCAACTGTAAGCTTAACTCTAGCAAATTGACCGGCTCCACCACTTTGTTTTTTATGTGTATAGTCATTCTCAGCTGGAGATAATATTGTTTCTCTATAAGCAACTTGAGGAGCTCCAACATTGGCCTCTACTTTGAATTCTCTTTTCATCCTGTCAACAATTATATCTAAGTGTAGTTCACCCATACCTTTTATAATAGTTTGTCCTGACTCTTCATCGGATGTAACTCTAAATGATGGATCCTCTTTAGCTAATCTACCTAAAGCCTCTCCCATTTTTTCTTGGTCAGCTTTAGTTTTTGGTTCAACAGCAATTTCAATTACTGGATCAGGAAATTCCATTGGCTCAAGTAGAACTGGGGTATCTTTATTAGCAAGTGTGTGACCAGTAATCGTATTTTTTAATCCTGCCAATGCAACAATATCTCCAGCATTAGCTTCTTTAATATCTTCTCTTGAATTAGCGTGCATCAATAGCATTCGTCCGACTCTTTCTTCTTTGTCTTTAGAAGTATTATATATTCCTGTTCCTGATTTTACTGTTCCAGAATAAATTCTAATAAATGTTAAACTTCCAACAAATGGATCATTTGCAACTTTGAATGCCAAAGCAGAAAATGGAGCACTGTCATCAAATTTCATTTCAATTTCTTCATCGGATCCAGGTTTAGTTCCTTTTATAAATCCTATATCATTTGGACTTGGTAAATAATTTACAACAGCATCTAATAATGGTTGTACACCTTTATTTTTAAAAGCTGAACCAGTCAGTACGGGAACAAAGTCAAAACTCAAACAACCTTTTCTTATGCACTTTATAAGATCTTCTTCTGATATATCTTTACCTCCTAGATAATTTTCCATTAACTGTTCATCCTGCTCAACGGCAGTTTCAACTAATTCTTGACGATATTTGTTTGAAATCTCTTTTAACTCTTCAGGAATATCTACCAATTCCCAAGCAGCACCTAGATCCTCATTTTTCCAAACTATAGCTTTCATTTTAATAAGATCTACTACACCCTTTAAAGAAGCCTCTACACCGATAGGAACTTGCATTACTAATGGTTTTGCTCCAAGGCGCTCTTTTATCATGTCTACACATCTAAAAAAATCTGCTCCAGTTCTGTCTAATTTGTTAACAAAACATATTCTAGGAACTTTATACTTGTCAGCTTGTCTCCATACAGTTTCAGATTGAGGTTCTACACCAGCTACACCATCAAATACAGCTACCGCACCATCTAATACCTTTAAAGATCTTTCAACTTCGATTGTAAAATCAACATGACCTGGTGTGTCTATAATATTAATTCTGTGATCATTCCAAAAACAAGTTGTTGCAGCAGATGTAATTGTGATTCCTCTTTCTTGTTCTTGTTCCATCCAATCCATTGTTGCGGCACCATCATGCACTTCACCTATTTTGTGACTTTTTCCTGTATAGTAAAGAATTCTTTCGGTAGTTGTAGTTTTGCCTGCATCTATATGAGCCATGATGCCAATATTTCTATATTTATCTAATGTATGTGTTCTTGACATATTTAATTACCATCTAAAATGAGCAAAGGCCTTATTTGACTCTGCCATTTTGTGAGTATCCTCTTTTTTTTTAATTGCTGAACCTCTATTTTGGTAAGCATCATAAATTTCATTAAATATTTTATCAGACATCTTTTTATCTTTACGTTTTCTTGATGCATCAACTAACCACCTTAAGGCAAGGGCTTGAGAACGTTTTGATTTTACCTCAACAGGAACTTGATAAGTTGCACCACCAACTCTTCTTGATCTGACCTCTACAGTTGGTCTTATATTATTGATTGCATCATTAAAAACATTTAAAGGTTCATCTTTTGATTTACTCTTAATTTTTTCAATAGCATCATAGATAATTTTTTCTGCAATTGTCTTTTTACCATCATACATTATTGAGTTAATTAACTTTGGAATTATAGTAGATTTATATTTTGGATCAATAACAGCTAATTTTTTTGGTGCTTTTCTTTTTCTTGACATTTGTTATTTTCCTTTTTTTGTTCCGTATAAAGAACGTCTTTGTTTTCTATTTGCAACACCTTGGGTATCTAAATTTCCTCTAAGAATATGATAACGAACACCTGGTAAATCTTTTACCCTTCCACCTCTAATCAAAACAACCGAGTGTTCTTGTAAATTATGTCCTTCGCCTGGTATGTAGGCAGTTACTTCAAACCCATTAGATAATCTAACTCGAGCTACTTTTCTTAGTGCTGAATTTGGTTTTTTAGGTGTAGTAGTATAAACTTTTACACAAACACCTCTTTTTAAAGGTTGTTTTTGTAAAGCTGGAACTTTATTTCTTGTTATTTGTTTTACTCTACTTTTTCTAACTAACTGGTTAATAGTTGGCATAATTAAATTTCATATTAATATTTTTATTTTTGATGAAAATAACTGACATGTTATTTGTGGCAGCGTTTAGTGATCAAGTCACTACATTCCAACCAAAAACATGGCCAAAATACAGAAGAAATTGTATTTGTCAAACTAAATAAAGTGAAAAAAGTGTTAAATTTATTGGTTTATTTGAGCCTCAGAGGTCTCTTTGCTTTCTTGCTCAGATAAAAATTTCTGATCTTCATCAATGGCTTTTTTATTCCAATTATTTTTAATGGAGCCAGTACCAGCAGGCACAAGTCTACCCACAATTACATTTTCTTTTAAACCAGTTAGCTTGTCTACTTTTCCTTTTATTGCGGCATCAGTTAGTACTCTTGTTGTTTCCTGGAATGAGGCTGCTGATATAAATGACTCAGTTTGTAAAGATGCTTTAGTTATTCCCATTAGAACTCTTTCACCAATAGCAGGTTTTTTACCTTCGGACACTAATTCTTCATTCATTGTTTCGAATTTAATTCTATCTAAAATTTCACCAGGTAATAATTTGCTATCTCCAGGCTCTTTTACCTCTATTTTTTTTAACATTTGTCTTAAAATAGTTTCAATGTGTTTGTCATTAATTATCACACCCTGTAATCTATAAACATCTTGAACTTGATTTACAAAATATTCTGTTAATTCTTCTATTCCTAATATTCTAAGAATGTCATGTGGCAATGGTTGACCATCCAGCAAGTATTCACCTTTCTTAATTTTTTCACCTTGGTTAAAATTAATATGTTTACCCTTTGGAATTAGATAACTTGAACTATCGCCATTTTCAGCTTCTATTGTTACTCTTTGTTTGCCTCTCACTTCTTTACCAAAAATAACACTACCATCGTTTTCTGCAATTATTGCGCTATCTTTAGCTTTTCTTGCCTCAAATAATTCAGCAACTCTTGGTAATCCTCCAGTAATATCTTTTGTTTTAGTAGTTTCTTTAGGTAGTCTTGCTATAACATCACCTGCTGAAATTTTTGCTCCATCTTTAACTGATAAAATTGAGTCCGGAACAAGATAGTATCTTGCTTCGTTATCATCTGCTTTCTTGATTACATTTCCTTTCGAATCTCTAAGAGTTATTCTAGGTTTTAGATCAGTATTTTTAGATTGTGTTTTCCAATCAACTACAGCTTTTGTTGAAATACCAGTTGCATCATCAATAGTTTCAGCTATTGAAACACCATCAATTAAATCTACATAATTTGCAATACCATCTTTTTCAGCAATCACAGGTGTTGTGTATGGATCCCACTCACAAATTTTTGCACCTTTTTTTACTTTTTGTTCATTTTCAAAAAACAATTTTGACCCATATGGGACTTTATAAGATGCTACTTGTAATCCATTATCATCCTCTATCGATATCTCAGTATTTCTTCCCATAACAATTTGATTATTTTTTGAGTCTTTAATTAAATTTGTATTTACAATTTTAAGAGTACCTTCAGAGTTTGATACTATTTGTGACTCTTGTTTTACTGAAGCTGTACCACCAACGTGAAAAGTTCTCATAGTTAGTTGTGTTCCTGGCTCACCAATAGACTGCGCAGAAATCATTCCAATAGCCTCACCTACGTGTACCATTTTTCCCCTAGACAAATCTCTTCCATAACATGTTGCACATACGCCATCTTTTGAACTACACGTCATAACCGAATAAACATTTAATGTTTTAACCCCAGCTGCATCAATTTTTTCACAAGCAGCTTCATCTATCATCTCTTCTTTTTTAATTATTATTTCTCCTGACAATGGATTCTTAACATCAGTTGCTGTAACCCTTCCTAAAGCTCTTTCGGATAGACTTACCATAATATTTCCACCTTCTAAAACTTCTGAAAGCTTTATATAACTTGGATTGTCACATTTTTTTTTTGTAATTGTTAAATCTTGTGCAACATCACACAATCTTCTAGTTAAATAACCTGAACTAGCTGTTTTAAGTGCTGTATCAGCTAATCCTTTTCTAGCACCGTGTGTGGAATTAAAATATTCTAAAGCTGTAAGACCCTCTTTGAAGTTAGATGTTATAGGTGTCTCAATAATTTCACCTGATGGTTTTGCAATTAAACCTCTCATTCCAGCTAATTGTTTCATCTGAGCCGCTGAACCTCTAGCACCACTATCAGCCATCATAAAGACTGAATTAATTTTTAAACCTTCCTCTGTAACTTCAGTTGCTGAAATTCTTTTCATCATTTCAGATGCAACTCTGTCTGTGCACTTAGACCAAGCATCAATAACTTTATTGTACTTTTCTCCTCTTGTAATAAGACCTTCTGCATATTGACCTTCATAGTCTGCAATAAGTTTTTTAGTCTCATCAATTAATTGTTCTTTATTATCTGGTATTAAAAGATCATCTTTCCCAAATGAAATTCCAGCCTTGAATGCATGCTTAAATCCAATATCTTTTAATTTATCGCAAAATATTACCGTACTTTTTTGACCTGAAAACCTAAAAACATGATCAATGACTTCTGAAACTATTTTTTTTGGTAGCAATCTATCGATCAAAGAAAATTTATTATTTACATTTTTAGGTATTATGTTTGATAATAAAAATCTTCCAGCTGTACTAATATGTTTTTCAAATTTTGCATTCCCTTTCTCATCAATAGTTTCAAATCTTGATACTATTCTTGAGTGTACCTTAATTTGTCCTGTTTCTAGCGCATGTTCAATTTCAGATGTATTTACAAAATATCCATCAACCTTTTTCGTTTGTACTGGTGGTTGAGAAAGATAATATATACCTAGTATCATATCCTGACTTGGTACAATTATAGGCTTACCATTAGATGGGCTTAATATATTATTTGTGGACATCATTAGTACTCTAGCTTCTAACTGTGCTTCTAAACTTAAGGGCACATGTACAGCCATTTGATCTCCATCAAAATCTGCATTGAATGCTGCGCAAGTTAATGGATGAAGTTCAATTGCATTACCTTCAATCAATTTTGGTTCAAAAGCCTGAACCCCCAGTCTATGTAATGTTGGAGCTCTGTTCAATATGACCGGATGTTCTCTTACTATAAGCTCTAAAGCATCCCAAACTTCTGTTCTCTCTTTTTCTACAAGTTTTTTTGCTTGCTTAATTGTTGAAGCTAAGCCAAGTTTATTTAATCTTGCATATAAGAAGGGTTTAAATAATTCTAAAGCCATTTTTTTAGGCAAGCCACATTCATGTAATTTCAAGTCAGGCCCTACAACAATTACTGATCTACCAGAGTAATCAACTCTTTTACCAAGTAAGTTTTGTCTAAATCGTCCTTGTTTACCTTTTAACATTTCTGCAAGAGATTTTAGAGGTCTCTTGTTAGTTCCGGTTATTACTCTCCCTCGTCTGCCATTGTCAAATAAAGCATCTACTGACTCTTGTAACATTCTCTTTTCATTTCTAACAATAATATCAGGGGCTTTTAAATCTATTAATCTTTTTAGTCTATTATTTCTGTTTATCACTCTTCTATAAAGATCATTAAGATCTGAAGTTGCAAATCTGCCGCCATCTAAAGGTACAAGTGGTCTTAGTTCTGGTGGTATAACAGGTACGGTAGTTAATATCATCCACTCAGGTTTGTTACCTGTTTCAATAAATGACTCAATTAATTTTAATCGTTTAATTGATCTTTCCTCATTAACTTTTGATTTTGTTTCTTTTATACTTTTTATTAAAAGATCTCTTTCTTCTTCAAGATTAATAGATTTTAAAATTTCTAATATAGCCTCAGCACCAATACCTGCTGTAAAAGCTTCTTCACCGTAGTCGTCTTGGTATTTAATAAGTTCTTCCTCACCTAATAACTGGTTCTTCTTTAATCCTGTTAGTCCAGGTTCAATTACAATAAAATTTTCAAAATAAAGAACTCTCTCTACTTCTTTCAATTTCATATCAACAGCTAGAGAAATTCTGCTGGGTAATGATTTTAAAAACCAGATGTGAGCTACTGGCGTTGCTAAATTAATATGACCCATTCGTTCTCTACGAACATTTGATTTTGTAACTTCAACTCCACACTTTTCACAAATTATACCTCTAAACTTCATTCTTTTATATTTTCCACATAAGCACTCATAATCTTTAATTGGACCAAATATTCTTGCACAAAACAGACCATCTTTTTCTGGTCTAAATGTTCTATAGTTTATTGTTTCAGGTTTTTTAATTTCTCCAAAAGTCCATGACTTAATTTTTTCAGGACTTGCTAAAGTAATTTTAATACTATTAAAATTTTGTGCTTCAGATATTTCTGAAGATTTAAAAAGATCTGATAATTCTTTACTCATTTTTAATTTAACTCCACATTTAATGCTAATGATTTTATCTCTTTAACTAAAACGTTAAATGACTCAGGTATTCCAGACTCAAAATTTTCTTCGCCCTTAACAATTGTTTCGTATACTTTTACCCTACCGGCTACATCATCAGATTTGACTGTGAGAATTTCTTGAAGTGTATAAGATGCTCCATATGCTTCTAGAGCCCATACTTCCATTTCTCCAAATCTTTGACCACCTAATTGCGCTTTACCTCCAAGTGGTTGCTGGGTAACTAAACTATATGGTCCAGTAGATCTAGCATGAATTTTATCTTCAACTAAGTGGTGTAATTTAAGCATATAAATTATTCCTACTGTTACAGGTCTATCGAATTTTTCTCCTGTTCTACCGTCCCATAATGATGTTTGTCCTGTGTTTGGTAGTTTTGCAAGGTCTAACATTTTTGTTACATCATTTTCTTTTGCACCATCAAAAACTGGAGTTGATATTGGAACTCCATTTTGAATATTCTCACACAAATCTTTAAATTCAGATGATGTCAATCTATCAATATTTTCTGAGTATACTTCATCACCGTAAACTGATTTTAAAAATTTTGATATTTTATCTTCTTTTTCTATTTTTTTTTGGTTTTGATTGATTAAATCAGTTAATTGCTCCCCTAATTCTTTGCAAGACCATCCTAAATGTGTTTCTAAAATTTGACCAACGTTCATTCTACTTGGCACACCTAATGGATTTAAGACAATATCTACAGGTTTTCCATTCTCTCTATACGGCATATCCTCTACTGGAACTATTTTACTGACTACACCTTTGTTTCCATGTCTACCTGACATTTTGTCCCCAGGTCTTAATCTTCTTTTAATCGCAACAAAAACTTTTACCATTTTCATAACACTAGGCAATAAATCATCACCTTGTCTTATTTTTAAAACTTTATCTTCAAATCTTTCTTGAATATCTTTTTTTGCATTTTCGTATTGGCTACGAAGTTGGCTTAATGTTTCTGTTTTTTTGACATCATCTAATGAAATTTTAAAAAGGTCTGATACAGGTAAATCAAAAATAATTTCTTCATTTAAATTAGTACCAATTTCATAGGTTTTAATTTTTTTATTCAATTTAGTGTTTGTTAAAATTGTAGAGGCTCTCTGCTTAATACTTCTTTCTAGTATTTCTTCCTCAACGTTTTTATCTTGTTGAACGCTTTCAATTTCTGCTCTTTCAATAGTAATTGATCTCTCATCTTTTTCAATTCCGTGTCTATTAAATACTCTAACATCAACAACAATTCCACCACTACCACTTGGCATTTTGAGCGATGTATCAGTCACATCAATTGCTTTCTCACCGAATATTGATCTTAAAAGTTTTTCCTCAGGTCCTGAGGCTGAATCTCCCTTAGGTGTAACTTTTCCTACTAGTATATCTCCAGGTTTTACTTCTGCTCCAATATAGACTATTCCGGACTCATCAAGGTTTTTTAATGCTTCTTCGTTAATGTTTGGGATATCTCTTGTAATATCTTCCTCGCCTAGTTTTGTATCCCTTGCCATTACTTCATATTCTTCAATATGTATGGAAGTAAAGACATCATCTGTAACACATCTTTCTGAGATCAATATTGAGTCTTCAAAGTTATATCCCTGCCAAGGCATGAAGGCTACAGTAACATTTTTTCCTAACGCCAGTTCTCCTATTTTTGTTGATGGTCCATCAGCAATTATATCTCCAGATTTAACTTTATCTCCAACTCTTACAAGTGGCTTTTGATTAATACACGTATTTTGGTTAGACCTCTTAAATTTTTGTAAGTTATAAATATCAACTCCTGATTCTGAATAATCTTTTTCATTTTCAGCTTTGATTACAATTCTTTTTCCATCAATTTTATCAACTATACCATCTCTTTTTGCCACAATTGTAACACCAGAGTCTAAGGCTACATCACTTTCTATCCCAGTCCCAACTAAAGGAGCTTCTGGCTTAAGTAAAGGAACAGCCTGTCTCATCATATTTGATCCCATTAGAGCTCTATTTGCATCATCATTTTCTAAAAAAGGTATTAATGATGCTGCTACAGAGACTAGTTGTTTTGGTGAAACATCTATATAGTCTATGTTTTCTGGTTTAGACAAAATAAAATCTAGATTTGCTCTACTTGAAACTAAATTTTCAACAAATTTGCCATTTTTATCAAGAACAGAATTTGCTTGTGCAATTGTAAAATTTGTCTCTTCCATTGCAGAAAGATATTCTATTTTATCTTGAACAACACCGTTTTCAACTTTTTTATAAGGGCTTTCTATAAAACCATATTTATTAATTTTTGAATATGTAGATAGACTATTTATTAAACCAATATTTGGTCCCTCAGGTGTTTCAATCGGACATATACGTCCATAGTGAGTAGGATGTACATCTCTAACTTCAAATCCAGCTCTTTCTCTTGTAAGCCCCCCTGGACCTAATGCAGACACTCTTCTTTTATGCGTAATCTCTGACAATGGATTAGTTTGATCCATAAATTGAGAAAGTTGTGAAGTTGCAAAAAAATCTTTAAGTGAAATAGTTAATGGTTTAGCATTAATTAAATCTTGTGGCATTGCAGACTCAACATCTAATGTAGTCATTTTTTCTTTTATCGCTCTTTCCATTCTATAAACACCGATTCTTGCCTGATTTTCAACTAACTCTCCTACAGATCTTACTCTTCTATTTCCTAGGTGGTCTATATCATCAACTTCATCTTTACCGTCTCTAAGGTCTAGCATTTTTTTGATTATTGCTAAGATATCATCATTTCTTAAGATTGTAATTTTATCTGAACAATTTAGATTAAGTCTTGAGTTCATTTTAACTCTGCCTACATCTGATAAATCATATCTATCTGAGCTAAAAAAGAGATTATTGAATATTTGAGCAGCAATTTCAATTGTTGGTGGTTCTCCTGGTCTTAGAATTTTATAAATTTCAGTAATTGCCTCATTTTTATTTTCATTTTTATCATTTAAAATAGTTTGGAGAAGGTAAGGCCCTTTTGATATTG